>NZ_JBFWZI010000001.1:0-129066 GCF_050185545.1 Reyranella sp.
GTTCGGCGGAAGCCATTTCGCGAGCGCATCCGCTTCGAGGAAGGCGCGATAGACCTTCTCCGGGCTGGTTGCCAGAACGCGGTGTAGACGAACTGTATTTGGCATGCTGACGATCCTGTGAATTGCCGTTTGATGTCCAAAGGACGAACGAGCCCGCGCCAATCCGACACGGGCCTTCCAGATTCTTCAAGCTTTCGGCTGGCGGGCCCGGCTGCTCGATGCCGGATGCCGCCCATGAGTGCCTGGCAACGACGCGATCAAGGCGTATGTAGAGCGCCATGCCCCAATTCGCCAAAGTGTTTCGCTCCGGCAATTCACAGGCTGTCCGTCTGCCGAGGGACGTCCGCTTCAACGCCGTAGGGGTCGAGGTTTGGCGCGAGGGCGATGCGGTGATCCTGCCACCTCGCCGGGGCGTTTCGACTCGCTGGGCTTCCTTGCGCGCAGCCGTGGACCGAGGGTTCAGCGCGGACTTCATGGCCGAAGGCCGGCGGCCGCCCGCTGACCAGAGCCGACCCGAGCCGGCTGAAGCGCCTGGGCGCTCGACACCAATGCGGTCATCACCCTGGTGACGCGCAGATCAGGCGCCTTGCTGCAATGAAGCCGGGGTCGCTGGCCATCTCCTCCATAGTCGCCCACGAGCTCTATTTTGGGCGGTATCGCAGCCAGAGAACCGAGTCCGCCTCGAGACGCTGCGTCTGCACTTTGGCGACCTCGTCATTCTCGATCTCGATCGGGAGGATGCCCGTACAGCCGGCGGGATAAGAGCCACGCTCGCGCGTCAGGGCACTCCGGTCGGGCCCTATGACGTGCTGCTCGCCGGACAGGCAAGCGCGCGTGGACTTGTTCTCGTCACCAACAGTTTCTCCGAGTTCCACCGCGTCGATGGGCTCAAGATGGAAGATTGGACACAACCCTAGAAGGGTTGCGCGGCCGAGCGTCAGCACTGTGCCAGCACCGCCGCGCTTCCCGCGCGTCCGGCCATCGTCCTTCGTGACCTTCCGCGTAGTGTCTCATTGCAGATCAGCCATCTCGTACAGCGGCCGGATCTCGATCTCGCTGGGTCCCGGCATGGGATTGGGGCAGCGCTTCACCCAGGCGATCGCTTCGTCCATGTCCTTGACGTCCCACAGCCAGAACCCGGCGACCAGCTCGCGGGTCGCGGCGAACGGCCCGTCGATGACCGTCCGGCGGGGACCGTCGAAGGCGATGCGCTTGCCCTGCGAGGAAGGTTTCAGGCCGTCACCCATGCGCAGGATGCCGGCCTTGACAAGCTCCTCGTTGAACCTGCCCATCGCCTCGAGCATCGCGCGCGTCTCGGGCGTAGCGACAAAGCCCTTCTCGCTGTCCTCGGTCGCGTTCACGAGCACCATCACACGCATCGTCCCTCTCCTTGGCTCTTGCCGGCCTCATTGGCCTGTCATCGGAACGACGAACCGGGTCGTCCGATGCCGACATCGCCCTGAAAATTCTTGCAGGTTGATCGATTTTGCATGGAAGCAGGACGCTGTCTGTTGTTCAGTTCAGTCATCCTGAGTGCAGCGAAGGATCTCATCGCCAGAAGTTTCCGCGCACACTAGTGGCTAACGGCGATGATGTCCTTCGCTGTGCTCAGGACGGCGGCAAGACTCAATAGCGATCCAGGACCATACGGCCATGCCAGTCATCGACGTTCAGGTTCATCCCTTCGATCGCAATCATCCCGGCCGGCCGTGGGCCAGTCCCTCGCACGGCCTCCTCTCCGCCACGGGCGAGGAGATGATCGCGGCGATGGACAGCGTCGGCGTCGACGGCGCGATCATGGTGTCGTCGTTCAGCGCATACGAATACGATCCGAGCTACGCGCTCGAGGTCTACGACAAGTATCCAGACAAGTTCCGCGTCGTGACGCCGGTCGACGCAACCGATCCGGCGATCGACGATGTGGTGGCGCGCTGGAAGACGACACCGGGCGCGCGCGGTATCCGCATCCGCATGCGCGAGGGCCTGCCGATGGACGCCGACCATCCCGGGTTGCACCGCGCGTTCGCCGCCGCCGCCAGGCACGAGCTGCCGGTCAACCTGCTGTGCTGGGGCATCCTGGACAAGGGCCTGCCGCACGTCCGGCGGCATCCCGATACAGTGATCGTGATCGACCATCTCGGCCTGCTACAACCCATGCGCCCGCCGGTTCCCGCCGACGTCTGGGCCGATCTGCCGAAGCTGCTCGACCTGGCCCAATACCGAAACGTGCGAGTGAAGATCAGCGGCGCCTGCACGATGTCGCACCAGCCGTTCCCCTACTACGATATCTGGGAGCCGGTACTGCGGGTCATCGATACGTTCGGGCTGGATCGCTGCATGTGGGGCACCGACTGGACTCGCACGATCGGCATGCTGACCTACGAGCAGGGCGTAGCGCCGTTCCGCGAGACCAAACGCCTATCCGACAGCGACAAGGCGGCGCTCATGGGCGGAACCCTGCAGAAAGTCTACAAGTGGTAACGCGGACCCGGGCGTCGGGCGCCGCTCATTGCCGGGAGCGCGCCACTCCGATGGCGCTCTTCTGGTTGACACCCCCCGAGCGCCGTCGGAGTGACGCGCTCCCGGCAATGAACACTCGTAACGGGGAGAGGAACAGATGAATCGTCTCGCGGGCAAGGTTGCGGTGATCACCGGCGCGGGCTCAGGGATCGGCCGGGCAGCGGCCAGGCTGTTTGTCGCCGAGGGCGCCAAGGTCGTCGTGGCGGAGATCGACAAGACGCTGGGCGAGGCGAGCGCGCGCGAGGCCGGCGCCGGCACCCGCTTCGTGGCGACCGACGTGACCGACGAGGAAAGCGTCAAGCAGATGGTGCAGCAGGCCAAACAGGCTTTCGGCCACGTCGACGTGCTGCTGAACTGCGCCGGCGGCTCGCTGCGCGAGGACCGGCCGGTGACCGAGGTCGATCCCTCGGTGTGGGATCACACCATCAACCTCGACCTGAAGGGGCCGTTCCTGTGCTGCCGGCATGTCATCCCGCTGATGGTCGAACAGGGCAAGGGCAGTATCGTCAACTTCTCGTCGGTGGTGGCCTTGCGCGGCAACCATATCGCCCATGTCTATGTGATGGCCAAGGGCGGTCTGATCTCCTTCACCAAGGCCCTGGCCGGCGCCTATTCACCCAAGGGTATCCGCGTCAACGCCATCTGCCCCGGCGTCGTGCTGACCGAGCGGGTCAGGAGCCGTTTCACCGGCGGCAACCAGATCCGCTTCGGCGGCATCGATGACATTGCCGCGCAATACCCGTTCGCTGTCGGTCAGCCGGAGGACATCGCCAACGTCGCCCTGTTCCTCGCCTCCGACGAATCGCGCATGGTGAACGGCGCGGCCATCCCGGCCGAAGGCGGGTTCTCCGCGTACTAAACCCGCTGTCAACCCGAGCGAAGGACCAGGCTCATGCTCTTCCGGACCGCGAGCGTCTCGCTCGCTCAGGGACATGAGCGAGCGAGACGCTCGCGGTCCACAAGAGCATGAGCCTCGATCGCCCTACTGCGCCGTCATGCCTCCATCGATCACCAGCTCGGAGCCGGTGATCCAGGAGGCTTCGTCGGATGCCAGGAACAGCACGCCATTGGCGATGTCCTCGGCGGTGCCGAGCCGCCCCATCGGCGTGCGATCGATCAACGCCTGTCGCACCGCCGGATCGCTGAAGCGCTTGTCGGTGAGCGGGGTATCGGCATAGCCCGGATGCACCGAGTTGATGCGGATGTTCTCCTTCGCATACTGCAGCGCCGCCGACTTGGTGAAGATCGTTATGGCGCCCTTGGCGGCCGAATAGGCCGGCGAGGTCGGGCTGCCGACGATGCCCATGACCGAGGACGTGTTGATGATCGATCCGCCGCCGCCCTTGCGCATGGCGGGGATGGCAGTCCGTGTGCCGAGGAAAACCCCCTTGGCATGCACGCCGAGCTCGCGTTCCCAGACCTCCACCGTGATGTCCTCGACCTTGCCGGGAACGGCGACCCCGGCATTGTTGAACAGGATGTCGAGCCGTCCGTGCGCCGCCATCACTGCGTCCACCACCCGGGCCCAGTCCTGCTCCGACGTCACGTCGAGGTGCAGGTAGCGCGCGTCATGCCCGCCGGCGCGCAGCGAAGCGGCGGCGCGCTCGCCCAGCTCGTCGCGGATATCGGTCAGCACCACCTTCGCGCCCTCGCGCACGAACAGATGCGCCGCCGCGCCGCCGAATCCCATCAGCTCGCCCTTGATCGCCGCCGCCGCGCCAGTCAGCAACGCCACCTTCCCGCGCAATCGCATCCTGTTCCTCCTGTTTCACCGTTGATCGCCGGCAGGATGCGCCAATCTGCGAGCGGGCTCCATGGCTGCCATCGGCTTGGCGGAGGCCAAGGCACATCTGGGCGAGCTTGTCGATCGGGTGCGGCGGGGGAATCGATCGACATCACCCGGCGCGGCAAGCCGGTTGCCCGGCTCACAGGCGTGGCTGGACCGCGCAAGCGGATCGACGCGGCCCTGCTCCAGTCCCTGACGGCGACCATGCCGCTGGCCCAGAGCACCGCCGATCTGGTGCGGTCGATGCGGGACAGCGATCGCTACTGAGCGCCATCGGAGTGGCGCGCTCCCAGCGAACACAAGCACCCGTCTCACGGCACCGGAACACCGATCGACTTCAGCCGCGCGTGCGCTCGACCGGCGCGCGCCTTGAGGCCGTCGAGATAGGTGCTGACATCGGTGCCGGGCAGGTTCAGCACTTTGCACCCGAGCTTCCAGTACTCCTCGATCTGCGCCTCGGTTTCCGCCGACCCGCGGGCAAGCTTGCCGTGCGCCTTGCACGCATCCGCGATCCGCCGCACGGCGGCCTTGAATGTCGGGTGTTCGAGCTGGAGATGGACGCCCAGGCGCGCACTGAGGTCGGAGTGGCCATAGGCGATCATGTCGATGCCCTCCACGGCCGCGATCGCCTCGACCGTCTCCAGGCCCTCGAGCGATTCGATCGACACGCAGACGATGATGTTGGCATTGGCCCACGGCGCATACTCCGAGGCGTGACGGCCGCCATAGCTTCGGTATCCGGTGTGCATGCCCTGCCCCGAGATGCCGCGATTGCCCACGGGCGGATATTTCGCCTCCCGCACGATCGCGCGCGCCTCCTCGACACTGTCCACCTCCGAAACCTGGATGCCCATGATCCCCTGGTCGAGGATCGCCGGGATCAGATGCGTGAAGGATTTGTGGATGCGCACGATCGCGGAGACGTTGGTGGCCTGGAACCATCCGGCGAGATCGGCGATCGCTTCGAGATCGAAAGCGCCATGCTCGTGGTCGATCATGCAGTAGTCGAAACCCGCGGCCTCGATGATCCACGGCACTCCGCGCGACGCGAACTCCTTGAGCCCGGTCCCCAGCGCGGCCCGCCCCTCGCGAACCGCCCGCCATATGCTGTTGTCTTTCATGGATCGTACGAGGCTCCTCTCGCGAAGCACGGCCGGCATGACAGCAGGCGCCGGATCCCGTCGACGAAGGGTTAGCTCGCCGCAAACGAGGCGAAGCACTTGTCCGACTGGAAGATGTAAGTCTCCACCCAGTCATCGATCACCGGCTTGCGGTCGAACTCCGCCATGGCGCCGGCCAGGACCATCCAGTTGAGCAGCTCATGATGGCCCGCGCGCTCGATCTGCTCGAGGCTGCGATTGCGCCAGGCGTCCCAGTCGGCGCGCCTGAGCGCCGCCAGCATTTCGCGGTCGGCGGCATGATCGGGGATCACCCAGCCTCCGACCGGCGACAGGAAGCAGTGCGACCAGCTGGAGGACGCCATCAGCACGACGCGATAGGGGCTGGCCTGGATGGCCCGGGCCAGGGCCGCGCCGACCGACATGCAGAGCGCGGGGGTCGGTGCCGGCGGATCGGGCAGGCCGGGCTCGGGATCGGTTTTGAACAGGTGCGCGGTCGCGCCCGCCGAGCGCATGACCATGCTGCCATAGCAGTTCACGTGGAACGGCACGACGGGATGCGGAAAGCCGCGGCGGTCGCAGTCGAGAAACAGGAGCGTATTGGTGAAGGCGTGGCCCAGCCCTGCCAGATGCAGCGGCTTGTAGGCGTAGGGCATCGCCACGCCGGCCCGCAGCAGGCCCGTGGCGAGCTGCTTGGCGCCATCGCGGTGGCCGTGGATGCGCATGGTCCAGTCGCCGGGCTCGCCCCAGCCGTTGGCCCTCGGCTCAGCACCGTTCTTCCACGGCTGCAGGTCGAAGTCGTCGTCGAGACCGTAGATGCAGAACGGCGGAATGATGTCCTCGCGGAAGTTCTCGTACTGGTCGTCGCCGATCAGCACGATGAAGTCCGGCGCAAAGTCGTCGATCATCTTCCGCTGCTTGCGGAAGTTCGCCCACATTCGCTCGCGGTAGCGTTCGATCGAGCCACGACCTTCGTCGTTGCCCATCTCGGCAAGCATCTCGCTGGGCCAGTTGGCGCGGTCCTTGTATTTCGGATCGATGTTGGGCGCCGACAGGATATGGTGGAAAAATCCGAGCATGCGCTCGGGCGGTGCGCAGAGCGACGGATAGTGCGTCGCCCCCAATCCGAGGATCTCGCCCATGGCCTCACCTCCAACGGTCAGCTTGTCGGCCCCATGCTACCAGCAGGGCGATCAATAGATAGCCAGATGTTCCGCGCTCGCCTGTCCGGGAGGCGCCGTGCTAAGGCCATGCAAGCTGACTGGCGCAATCGGAATGCGGCACGCCAATCGAACCAGAGGCCCCTGTTGAAGCTCGGCATTGTCTCCGACCTGCACTGCAACATCGACGGCCTCGATCGGGCGCTGGAGACCATGGGCCCGATCGACGCGCTGCTGTGTCTCGGTGACAGCATCTACGAGTTCAGCTTCTCCAACGCGGTGATCGGCCGGCTGCGCGAGCGGGACGCGCTCACCATCCTGGGCAACCACGAGGAGATCTTCCTCGGCGCGGCCGGCGAGCGGGCGCGCTCCCGGCCGGACATCGACCGTCCCTTGCTCGATTGGCTTGCCGGGCAGCCGCATCGGCGCGAGCTGCGGATCGGCGGCAGGCGTATCCTGATGGTGCACTCGACGCCCTGGGAGCCGCGTGGCAGCTATGTCATGCCCACCAGCTCCGAGCTGCAACGCTTCGGCGAGGCCGACGCCGACATCGTGCTCTACGGCCACACCCACCAGCAGGTCGTCCGTCGGGTCGGCCGGGTGCTGGTGATCAATCCCGGATCGGCCGGTGAAGCGCGCGACCCGCGCAATGGCCGGCAACTGAGCTGCGCCGTGCTCGACACCGTGACGGAGGAGGTCGTCGTGCGCGATTACCCGGCGCTGCCCATCGGTCGACAGTCCGAGCGCGGATGAACAATCGAAGTGCTGACCGGACGACCCGCACACGGGGCCTTCAATCGACCAGCGGTCGAGGCTCCTTGTCGCCGGAAGCGATCTATTCGGCGGCGAGATTGGGCGTCGGCTCGAGCGGCAGGCCGGGGTGACCGGTCAGGCGCTCGCCTTCTCGCGACATCGCTCGGGCCTGCCTTTTCAACGCCGGCAGAACCTCCCTGATCTTCCCCTCGTCGAGGTCGGCGGCGATGCCGGGGTAGCCGGCATGCTCGATCATCGCCTTGAGCTTGCCGGTCTCGAACTGCTCGAGAGTCCAGGCCAGCGGATCCTCGACCAGGGTGCGGTCCCAGTAGGTCCGGTGGTTCTTGTTGCGCGGGCCGTAGTGATAGTGCGCGCCATTCCAGAAGTGATCGAAGGCCAGGAGCTCGGTCTCTTCCGAATACTTCTTGCCGGGTGTCCCGCCGATATCGGCGAGCACATGGATGGCGAGCCCGCCGTCGCCCATCGGCAGTCGCCGCATCTCCAGACCGAAGCGGATGTTGCCGGCCTCGAAGATGTGGGTGCCGCGGTTGTGCTTGACGGTGTTGCGCCCGGTGGCATGGAGCGCGCGGGCACAGGCTTCGACCTCCGGCAATACCTTGCGCAGGGCGGCAGTCTCGACAGTCCTGGCGATCGCGGGATAGCCGGCTCGCTCGAGCATTTTCGGCAGCTTCGCGCCCAGTGTCCTGATCGTCCAGCCGATCGGGTTGCCGCAAGCGATCGGATCCATCCGATAGAAGTTGGGCAACGGTGCACCGCCCAGCATCTCCGGCCCGGCCACCGCCAGCTCCGTATTGTCCGGCCCGTAGACATAGCTCTTCTCGATATCGAAGCAGTTGAACCGCAACAGCGTGGTATCGCGGCCGGCGACCGGCGCCTTGACCGAGATCGCGACACCCTGGTCGGCGTGGTCCTGGATATTGCCGTCCCACAGCTCGTGCCGAACGACGATGGTCAACGGCCCGACCGTGAAGGTCCCTTGTGTCGCGCGCGTCATGATCTCGAGATGCTCCTGCGATGGGAGGGAGAGGAATTCCGGAGGGCGACAAGAGTCGCTTGCGAAATCGCGGCAATCGAAACCCCGCACACTTCCTGCGGCTTTGATCTGGATCAACGACATGGCCGTCGGGAGCCGGCCTGCTCGTGCGCGATCACTCCGCGCAGGAAGGGAACGAGCGATGAGCTTTCGGCCGAAATATCTCGCCCACGTGAACGTCTATGTGCGCGACGTCGAACGCTCGCATGCGTGGTACGCCGACCTGCTCGGCCTTCACACTTACGACTATCGCCCCGGCAGGGCTGCCTTCATGTCGGCTGACGAGGACCAATCTCACGAGCTTGCGCTGATGCAGGTCGGGGCCGACGCGCCACTCCAAGGGCAGGGCCAGGTCGGGCTCAATCACATGGCCTGGCGTGTCGAAACCCTCGACGACCTGAAGGAATTCTACGGACGCCTGAAGGACAAGGGCGTGCCGATCGGAACTGTCGTCGACCACGGGATCTCGCTCGGCATCTACTTTCGCGATCCCGACGGCAACGGTATCGAGGTCTATTACGAGCTGCCCCGCGCACAGTGGCCACGACAGGAGCGGCTCTTCGCTGCGGACATGGTTGGCCGAGGATTGTTCCCCGGCCCGTGGGACGCGGTGGTCGTGTCGCGCCTGGGCGCCGCGGCCGGTGGTGTGCAAGCTGATCGCCAGGGACGGCGGAGCCAACTCCCGCTGTAGTCCCTTCACACACGGCGCGGCCTGATCTACCGGGTGGGTGGCGCAGGTGGCCACAGGGCCGCCTCCCGATTGTCGGGTTGGTGTCGTTGAACCTGCTCAGGCACACATCTCCCTTCGGGTCACCCGTCGCCCGATTGATCCCTGCACCTCGTTGATGATCCGGCTCGCCACTCGCCCAGAAGGCGTGGTCGACCCTCACCAAAGGAACCACCAATCATCCGCCATCGGTTCGGCGGACAACTACAGCCGGGAACGCTTGGCGCTCAAGCTGTCAGGAAGTATTGACTCGCGGTGGGCCTACGAAGAGGTCTTATGCTGATAAACAGGCATAAAAGCACATTCCAATGAAAATTCGAGCAATGAAGTTCGGCACTCTGGTCTTGTTTCTTGCGCTCGTTCTGGGTGGCGGCCTTATCATTGGCTTCGCGACTGCACCCGGTGCATGGTATGCAACGCTAAGCAAGCCGCCTTTCAATCCCCCCAGCTGGATCTTTGCCCCGGTCTGGACCGCGCTCTACATCATGATCGCGATCGCCGGATGGCGGGTTTGGCGAGAGGGCAGCAATCGGGCGCCAATGAATCTATGGTGGGCGCAGCTGGCTCTAAACTTCGTTTGGTCGCCTGTCTTTTTCCTCGGCCATAGTATTGATATCGCGCTTGGCGTAAGCGTGCTGCTCCTGACTACGATCATTGGCTTCATCATGGTAACTTGGCGACAGGATAAAATCGCATCACTCCTATTCGCGCCCTACGCCGCCTGGGTGGCGTTCGCTTCGGTTCTGAACGGCGCGATCTGGCTATTGAACTAACAGGAGGCGAGATGCGCCGCCGCATCGTCATCGTCAACGACAAGATGCAGAAAGATTATCGCTACGTGTTGTCTGCGCCGGCCGGCCGCGATTTCGACCCGCAGTTCCGGCCCGATTTGATGCCCAAGCAGATGCTCGAACTCGGCGTGTTCTGCGGGAAATACCTCACCGATTGTCGTGACGAATTTCCTGCGAGCTGGTTCGCGCGCGCGAAGCTCTCGCCTTCGGGCCGCGACTGCTCCTTGAACTATTTCGGCGTGGATGCCAGCCAGCCCCTGTCGGAATGGCAAAGAAAGGGCTGGATCCATCCGGACGATCCACGGGGCTGGTTCCAGTGGTACTGTCGGTACTACAGGGGCCGGCGCCTGCCCGAGGAGGACGCGCGCCAGATTGCCCGCTGGAAGGCGATCAGGCGACACGTCTCGCAAATCAGGAAGCATTGCCAACCGGGCGACCTGGCCTGCCGGCCGCGCCAGCGCCAAGCTCTGTTGCACTGGGCCTACGACAGCCGGATAATTTAGAAGTCAAGCCGCCATCATCTTGCGCTGTTTGTCCGTTTCTTCGACTTGGGCGTGGCTTCGACCCACCATGGATCGCGCCCCCCGTCGCCGTACGTCGCGCGCAATGTCTCCAGGAACGCCTTCACCTTCGGCGCGAGGAAGCGGCGGTGCGGGTAGATGGCATAGACTCCGAGCTCAGGGAGAACCTTCCAATCGGGCAAGACAAGCTCCAGCCTGCCTGCGATCAGCTCCGGATGGGCGACGAAGCTGGGTGCGACGACCAAGCCGGCACCGGCGGCCGAAGCGATCGACAGCGCGGCCCCAGAATTGCTCGTCATGAATGCTTCGAGCCTCACGCGCACGGATTTCCCGTCACGCTCGAAAATCCACTCGTCCCGTGGGCGCGGCTCGAGGAACACCAGGCCGCGGTGCTGCCTCAGGTCCTCCGGTCTGCGGGGCCGGCCGAATCTGCGAAAGTAGGCCGGCGCGGCAAAAATCCCGACCCGGGCCAGCGCAATCGGCCGCGCGACGTAGCGGCCGTCGAGAGAAGCGGCAACCCGGACGGCAACATCTATCCCCTCCTCTACGAGGTCGACGGGCCGATTGGATAATAGAAGTTCCACCTTGACGCCGGGGTACTCGCGCAATAATTGCGCGATCGTCCCGGCTATCTGGTTGCCAAGATCGACCGGACCCGCGACACGCAAGAGACCCTTTGGCTCCTTCGACAGCTCGCTGATTGCCGTGTCGGCGTCCTCGAACGCGTTGAGGCATTCGAGGCAACGCTCCAGGTACATTTGCCCGGCTTCCGTGAGGCTGACGCGGCGCGTCGTGCGATCGAACAGGCGCACCCCGATGCGCGATTCCAATGAAGCTACGTGCTTGGTCACCGTGGCCGGCGACATCCGCAGGTCCCGGCTGGCGGCCGCGAAGCCGGAACGCTGAGCGACCCGCACGAAGACCTTCATGCTCTGCAGCGTGTCCATACAGCCATTTAACCATTTCCGCTCGAGAAACAATCCATTTCGATGACGGCGTATTCACGGAACGGCGCGGCCCTGTAACCTGTCGACATGGAACACGGAATTCCCCCGGTGCAGTGGAGGGCCTCATGAATCTGCCCAGCTACGCAATGAAGCAGGCCAGCTTTCCAGAGATGTACGAACGGCATCTTGTCGGTCGACTTTTCCAGCCCTGGGCCGAGATGACGGTCGAGGAGATCAAGCTATCTTCAGGCGATCGCGTCCTCGACATCGCTTGCGGGACCGGAATCGTAGCGCGGGTTGCAAAGGAGCGACTCGGTGACCACGCCTGCGTCGTCGGCGTCGACCTCAGCCCGGACATGCTCGCGGTTGCGCGCGCCGTGGCGCCGGGCATCGACTGGCGCGAAGGAAGCGCCGGTGCCTTGCCTCTCCGTGAGGAAGAGCGGTTCGACGCCGTTGTCTGTCAGCAAGGACTACAGTTCTTCCCCGACAAGCCCGCGGCTGCGGCGCAGATGAGACGGGCGTTGGTGCACGGTGGCAAGCTTGCGGTGGCAACCTGGCGCTCCGATGAGGAGGTTCCGTTCTTTCGTGAGTTGCGGCGCGTGGCCGAGCGCCACCTGGGCAGCATCGCGGATCAGCGCCACAGCTTTGGTGAACCTGTTCTGCTCGAGGCACTCCTACGCGATACCGGTTTCCACGAGGTACGGTCCAAGATCGTGTCACGCACTATACGCTTCGAGGATGGCGCATCGTTCGTGCGCATGAACTCGATGGCACTCGTGGGCATGAGCGCCGCCGCCAAGGCAATGCACGATGAGGAGCGCAAGTGCGTCCTAGAAACAATCGTGCGCGAGAGCGAACCGGTACTTCGATCCTACAGCGATACCTCCGGACTTGCCTTCCAGCTCAGCACCAATCTGGCAACAGCAAGAGGCTGAACGACTCCGCTTGGTGACTGGTGCCGGTGCGAGAGATCTGACTCCGGGGAAGAGGAACTCGACACGTTTTCACACACCCCCTTCACAGCGCTCATTTCTGATCGCGCAGGAAGCCGGCGGCGTCGACGAAACGGCGATACTTCACGACATCCGAGGCGAGAACCTGGGCAAGCTCGGTGGGCGTACCCGACATCTTCTCGGACGACTCCAGGTACCTGTCGACCGCGCCGCTCCTGTAGACGTCCGACACCGCAGCGCTCAGCCTGGCCACAATCTCGTCGGGCAGGCCGCGCGGGCCGAACAGCGCGATCCAGACGTCGATCTCGGGCTCTTTCAGGCCCCACTTCGACACCGTGGGAACGTCGGGAAACGCCGCCGACGGATTCTTCGAAGCAACCAGGAGCATCCGCACCGCGCCGCTGTTGATCTGCGGCCGCAGGTCGGCGGAGGGCAGGAAGCCGACGTCCACCTCGCCCTTGACGATGCTCATGGCCACCTGCGAGCCGCTGCTGTACGGCACGTTGACGAAGTCGATTCCCAGTTCCTTGCCCAGCCAGTAGGCGCAGTAGTGGGTGGAGTTGCCAACGCCGGTGATGGCCATGCTGATCGACTTGCCGGCCTTGTGCGCGGCGATCAGCTCCTCCATCGACTTGTAGCCGCCGCCGCTGCGGGCATAGAGGAACAGCTGGTACTTGTGCAGCGCCGCCACGGGCGTGAAATCCTTGACCGCGTCAAACGGGCTCGGCTTCATCGCCAGCGGCGCGATGGCGATGGCCCCCGACGGGGTCAGCAGCAGCGTGTAGCCATTCGGCTCGGCGCGCGCGACGAAGGCGGAACCGATGGCGCCGCCGCCCCCCGGCTTGTTCTCCACGATGAGGGGGACGCCCAGCGAGGTGCGGAGCTTGTCGGCGATCGCGCGCGCGATCACGTCCGTCGAGCCGCCCGCGGCATAGGGCATGACGATGGTGATCAGCTTCGACGGATAGGCCTGCGCGGCCGCGTCCTTCATGCCGACAAGGGCCGCGCTGCCCAGCGCCCCTGCGAGCACCGTCCGTCGACTGGCCGTGCCCGCCGATTGCTTCGCTGTCGTTTCCAGCTTCACGTCTCATTCCCTCTCGTTTCGTGCGAACACGTCGCTTACGCGTCCGGCGTGAAAATGTTGACCATCTCGCCGGCGGTCACCCGGCCGCCCAAGCCGAGCGCGTCGATCTCCTGGAGCCTCTGCAGCGTCGCGCGATCGGCCGGTGTGTTGGCGACGAAACGGCTGCCGCCCTCCACCAGCCTGCCCAGCACGACGCCGCGCTCGGGGCCGTCGGGACCGTTGAGGACCGTGTAGCTCTCGATCTTCGCCGATCCCGCCGGCGCGGGATTGAGGGGGACCTTCGGACCCGACGCGACATCGATGTCGGCCTGCAGCCGGTCGTCGTCCGACGACCGCCACGGCGTCGCGGGTCGCACGGTCGAATAGACGCCGGCCGCATGCTTGGTCAGCAGGCCGCCGTTCGCCGTGACCAGACCGTAGCTGCCGGGCCTCGCGCGAACCCGATCGACCATCTCGGCAATCGAATGGCTGACATAGTTGTTGCCGGGGCCGCCGAAGAACGACAGGCCGCCGGTCACGGTGAGGCCGCGCGGGTCGTCGGTGGCGATCCCGATCTCGTCGCACGCCACCTCGATGGCCGAGACGAAGCAGCTGTAGAGATCGAACCTGGAGACCTGGTCGATGCCGATCCCCGCGCTGTCGAGCGTCTCCCGCACCACGCGATGGATGGCGGGCGAGCGATCGAGGCGGCTGCGCTCCGTCGCGAACCACTCGTCGTGGCCGTGGGCGCTGCCGTGCAGGTAGACACGCCTGTCCTGCGGTACGCCCCATTCGTCCGCCCTGGCTTCCGAGGCGACGATGATGGCTGCGCCCTGGTCGACATAGACGTTCGCCGTCATCAGGCGCGTGTACGGAAAACCGACATAGCGGTTCTTTGGCGAGGCCGTGGCGATGTCCTCGGCGGAATAGCCCTCGTTGCGGGCGGCCAGCGGATTGGCCTGGGCAATCGCGGCGAAGCCGGCGCACAGCCGGCCGAGCTCAATCGCCCTCTGTGCCGGCGTCAGCCGCTTGCGCGCCCGCAAGGCCTGCTCGAACAGGGCGTAGATGACGGCCGGCACCCGCATGCCGTGAGCGACCTCCGTTGGGGAATAGAGGACTTCCATTCCGCCCAGCTCGTCGGGCGCGAACGGCGCGTCCTCGCTCCAGTCGAGCGCGAGTCCCGCGCGCTTGGCGTTGCGTTCCGTCCTCTGGGCCTCCGAACCGACGATCAGGGCCGACGAGATCGCGCCCGCCACGATCTGCTCGCAGGCGCGGGTGACCATGCGCTGCGGAACGTCGCCGCCCGACGGCGGGTAGAGGAACTCGCGCGGGCTGGCCCCGATGCGCTGCGCGATCGACCACGGGGCGTTGGCCAGCCTGCCGAACGGCGACTTGAAGGCGGGCACGGTGTCGTTGAAGCTGCGAATGGCGGTGATCGAATCGATCCCGGAAAGAACAGCTGCGGGCGCGCCGGTATCGCGCGCCGCCAGCCGCGTCGCATCGACCATGAGACCGAGCGGCGACCGCGCCACTCCCGGCGCCGTTTCCTTGTCGGTGATCTGGCCGACGCCGACGATGACCGGGTTCCTTCCAGGATCGCTCACTTCACTTCTCCCTTGAAGACGTCAACGCGGCAGGCCGAGCCCCCTGATCGCGATCAGGTTCCGCTGTATCTCGTTGGTGCCGCCGCCGATGGTGTAAAGCAGCGAGTCGCGCAGGCTGTATTCGAACTCCCCCTCAAGCAGCGTCTCGTCGACGGTCGACGAGAGCATCGCGCCCGGCCCCAGGATGTCGAGCGCCTCGCTGGCGAGCCGCTCCAGAAGCTCGCTGGCGTGGACCTTGAGCAGCGCCGCCTCGACCAGGGGGACCTTGCCGCTTTCCGTCACCAGCGCGCTCTGGGCGGCGAGGAGCTGTGTGCCCTGCACGTCCGCGGCGAGCGCGGCCAGCCGATCGCGCAGGACAGGATCGTCGCGCATGGGCCGGCCGTTCCGGCTGGTCGTCTTCACATGCGCGACCAGCCGATCGAAGTAGCCGCGCGCCCGCGCGCCGATGGCGCCGAGCGACACCCGCTCGTGGGCAAGGGCCGCGGTGATGACCTGCCAGCCCTGGTTGACCCCGCCGACGATCGCCTCGGGGGGAAGCCTCACGTCGTCGTAGAAGACCGTGTTGGAGTCGTGGCCGTTCAGCCCGTACATCGGCTGGATCGTCAGGCCGGGCGTCCCCCGCAGGGGAACGATGAAAACGCTGATCCCGCCCTGCTGCGAATCGGGTGGTCCGGTGCGCGCGGCCAGCCAGCAATAGTCGGCAAAGCCCGCCGCCGACGTGAAGGTCTTCTGGCCGCGGATCGTCCATCCCTCGTTCGTCCGGGTCGCGGTCGTCTTCATTCCCGCGAGGTCCGAGCCGTTCGCCGGCTCGCTATAACCGAGCGCGAAGGAGACCTCGCCTCGCCCGACCGCCATCACGAGCTCGCGATGCTCCTCGGAACCATACCTGAGCAGGGCCGGCCCCAGCATGTTGACGGCGGTGTCGTGCCATTTGATCGGGGCGTCGACATAGGCGAGCTCTTCCTCGAGGACGAGGCGCTCGAGGGCGGATCTCTCCTGACCGCCGTATTCCTTCGGCCAGTGGAGAGTGAGCCAGCCCTTGGCCGCGAGCTTCAGGCTGAACGAGCGGTCGGCTCGGATGTGATTGTAGCGGGTCTCCTCCGAAGAGATCCTCCATCCCTTCCAGTTGTCGGCCAGCCACTCGCGCACCTCGAGCCTGAAGGCGTTCACGCGCGAGCCGAAATCGATGTCCGGCAGCCTGCTCGTCGTGCCATCGAACAGGAAGCCGGCAACCTCCCGGCGGGCGGCATACGGTCCGCCCAGCCGGGTCAGGTCGCTGTGGATGCGCCGAAAGTGGCGGGGCATCTCGTGATTCTCCCAGAACGAGATGCCGCCAAATCCATGGTGCAGCTCCATGACGACGGTCCGCAGCGTCTGACCGGCGACCACGGCGGCGGCGGCGCGCGCATAGTCCCGGGCGTCGCCCGGCTCCGACGCCGCCCGATAGATCGCGAGCCGCGTGGTCTCGATCCCGAGCAGGCAATTGGCCAGCTTGTGCTGGATCGCCTGGAACTGGCCGATCTTCTTGCCGAACTGGACGCGCTCCCGGGCATAGGCGACGAGCATGTCGAGGCCCCGGGCAGCCGCGCCCAGCGAGCGCGCCATCATCAGGATCCGTGCGAGCGACGGGATCGCGTCGGTCTTTTCGGCGGCGACCTGAAGCACGACCTCCGGCCTGACGGCGTCGAAGCGGACGCTCGACAGCGCGGGCCGGGAAAGGCCCGGCGTCCGCGTGACGGTGAGGCCCGAAGCGCCCGCCGGCACGATCACGACCTCGCCGGGACGCCCGGTCAGGACAGCGAAGTGGCTGGCGAGCGACGCGTTCTCGACGTAGGCGGCGGGGCCGTGCAGCGTCAGGCTTTCGCCGCTGCCCTCAACGCGAAACCCGGCACCACCTTCTTCGCCGCCGGCAGGCCCGAAGATCCAGGTGGGAACGATGCCGCCGTTGTCGATGCCCCGGACGAGAGACGACCTGTCGGCCGTCTCGCCCGCCGACAGGATGTCGCGCAGCAGCAGCGCGTCGCCGAGCGGGATCGGGCAGGCGGCGCGGCCAAGCTCGTCCATCAGCACGACAGCGAGCGCCAGTTCCTCTTCGCCGGCCGCAAGGCCGATGGAGGTCCACCCCTGCCCGGCCGCTTCCTGCCAGAAGCGCCGGAGCTCGGCCGGATCCTCGGCGAACGCCACCGCCTTGTCGGGCGGCCAGTGCCGCGCCAGCGACCTTCGCGCGGCATCGCGCAGCAGCGCCATGTCATCGGTGTCCCGAAGGACGACAGCTCTGTCGCTTTTCATCTTGGATGCTCCAACGAATCCGTTGTCTCGACCCAAACCCGAAGGGCCGCGTGGAGAGACCTTCTCGCTACGAAATACTGCCTAGTCTCAGATAGAAGGTCTCTCCACTTTGCGCTTCGCGCTCCGGTCGAGACGACGGACTTGGCCATATGCGATAGCCCCACCTCGATTTTCCGGTGCCGGCTCAGGTCGGCGGGATCTTCGCCGGCACGCGCCACACGTCGTTCTTCAGCGCCTCGGTGATGTAGAGGTAACCGTCGCGGAAGACGATGTTCGTCGATCCCATGCCGGCATCCGCCGGGAGCTTGATAACGCCGATCTGGAAGCCGAAGCAGTCGTGGACCACCACCTCGCCGGCCATGTAGTGCGCCGTATAGACGTTGCCCTTGCTGTCGACGAGCATGCCGTCCGGACCGATGCCGCCGGCCAGCGCCGCGAACACCCACGGCACGCGGCCCGGGTTGACCATGCCGGCGCTGCTGAGCGGCACGCCGGTGATGCGATTCATCGCATACTCACCGACATAGAGAACGGTCTCGTCGGGCGACAGCACGATTCCGTTGGGGAAGGCAAACGTGTCGCCGATGAGCTGCAGGTCACCGGTCCGTGACGGCGGCATGTAGTAGACGCGCCCGATGGGACGGATGACGCTCGATCCGTTCGGTTCGGTGAAATAGACCCCGCCCTGCCTGTCGACGATGACGTCGTTCAGGCCACGGAAGCCTTGGGTGCCGTAAAGGCTGCGCAGCGTGGTGAGTTCCGAGCTCCGCGGATCGAAGGACACCAGCGCCGACCGCGTGGTGACGATGAGCTTGCCCTCCTTGTCGAAGCGCGTCCCGCCGGGGAAGTTCAGGCCGGTCTTGGCGACGGTGCATTGCCCATCCTTCGCGACCTTCAGGATCTCGCCCGCCATCAGGCCGACCATCCACAAGACCCCGTCCTTGTCGAAGTTCGGTCCTTCGAGGAACTTTCCGGCGCCGCAACTGACCACCTTCTCCACTTTGCAGTCGCCGCAGATCTCCGACAGCTTCGTCGCCGACTGGGCGAAGGCGGCCTGAACGGAAATGGTTCCGGACACCACCGCGGCCATGAGAGCCATTGGTCTTAGCATCCGAGTTTCCTCCTGATCTTCTCGCGGCGTTGAGAGCTGTTGCCTATAACATTATAATGAACTGGCAAAAAAGATAGTCCGTCGCCGCCCTGAGGATGAAATGTGATTTCGATATCGCGCCGATCGCCCTATATTGTCAGCACTCGCGCAGCGGAAGCATTCACTCAAAGGTCCACTCGGTGCCTGCCAATCTCTACGAGCAAGTAAGGGACAGCCTGCTCGGTCGCATCACGAGCGGCGAGTTCAAGGCGGGCGACAAGCTTCCAACCGAGGACCTGCTCTGCAAGGAATATGGCGTGAGCCGGATCACCGTTCGGCGCGCCATATCCGAGCTGACGGCCCAGGCGCTCATCAGCCCCCGGCGGGGTATCGGCACCGTCGTGATGAATCGCGTCACCGGCAGACGGGTGTTTCGCCTGACCGGCTTCTTCGGCCAGGGCTCGGGCTTCCGGGTCAAAAAGATCGCCAGCACGACCGAACGGGCGACAGCCGACGTGGCGAAGGCGCTCCGCATCGGCGAAGGCGCCCTGGTCCAGCATCAGCGCTACGTCGCGCTTCACAGGAACCAGCCCTTCACGCTGACGGACGCGTACGACGCCGAGGCCGAAGAGCGGTCGGGGCGGAAGGGCAACGGCAAGTCCAAGCCGCCGCCCAGCCGGCGCGTCGCGCGCGCGGAGCAGGAGCTGATTCCCACCATTTCCGACGCGCTTTCCGAGAAGTATCTCGGGTATCCGGCCGGCCGGCCGATGCTGGAGGCGCGGCGCATCGTCTATACGTCCGACGGCCTTCCGGTCCACTATCTTATCCTGCGCTATCATCCGGACCGTTACCGGTTCTCGGTCGACATGCTGCCGACCAAGGGGACCGCGATCTTCGAAGCGCGACAGGACTGAGGATGGTCGCCGACAATCACTCCATCTTGACGTTGCCCAGGCGGACGATCTCGCCGACGATCGCCATCTCCTTCTTGATCTTCTCCGCCATCTCTGCGGGCGTGCCGCCGCCGGTCTGGTAGCCGAGCTGCTCGATCCTGGCCTTGATCTCAGGCTCCTTCAGCGCCTCGTTGGCCGCGGCATTCAGCTTCAGCAGGATGTCCTTGGGCACGCCCTTGGGCGCAAAGAGTGCGTACCAAACGCTCAGTCGCAATTGCGGATAGCCGCTTTCCACGGAGGTCGGCGCATCGGGAAATGACGGGATGCGCTTGTCGCCCATCACCGCGATGATGCGGACCTTTCCCGAGTTCACGTGGGAGACGTAGGCCGCCGGAAGGTCGAAGGAGATGTTGAGCCTCCCGCCCAGCATGTCGGGCAGCAGGCCGCCGGTGCCACGGTACGGGATCATGTTGAACTTGACCCCCTCCCTCACCTCGACCATGGCGCAGATCAGATGCCCCGACCCGCCCTGGCCCGGCGTCCCGGCCAGGACCTTGTCGGGGTTGGCCTTGGCATAGGCGATGAGCTCCTTCAGCGTCTTCGGGCCGAACCCCGCATTCGCCATGATGGCCATCGGCGAGGTCGTCACCTCGATGATCGGCACCAGATCCTTGTCGGGATCATAGGGAAGGTTGGGGATCAGGAACTTGCTGTTCACGATCGGCGCCGGCGGCGTGAACAGGATCGTGTATCCGTCCGGTGCCGCGTTGGCGACCATCTGGGTCCCGATCGTGCCGTTCGCGCCGGCCTTGAAGTCGACGACGATCTGCCGCCCGAGGCGCTTGCTCATGCCCTCGGCCAGCAGCCGCGCCGCAGGATCGGCGCCGCCGCCCGCGAGGTAGGGCACGATCATCGTGATCGGCTTCATGGGCCAGGCGCCTTGCGCGAAGGCGGCACTTCCCGCCGACGCGAGAACCGCGCAAAGGGCGGCTATCATGAGTTTCAGGCTTCGCATGTTTCCTCTTTGCCGTTCTCGATTCTCATCGCCGGCTGATGTTTTCCCTAATCATCATAACATTATACCTACGAAGCGCAGAGACAAGGTTGCCGTGGCGGTGCGGCGAGAAAACCAGCGTCCTTCGGAAAAAAGGCTTCGCAGAGCGAGTTCGGCATGGACGCACCCGCCTGCCGACGGGCGGTTGCACGACCAGAGTCACTGACGCCGTCTGCGTCGCCAATCATCGAACAGGTTCGCGAAGATCGGGGCGGTGAAACCTCGTCCCGACCCGATAGGAGACCACAGCCCTCGATGACCGCTTCGATCGTTCCTCCGACGCTGCCGACAAGAAGCCGGTGAGGCGCGCTGTTTGCGACCGGCCAGGTTGAGACGATGCCGGGCTTTTTGTACACCATGGCCGCCGTCTCTTCATTTGGTAAGCTGCATCTCTTGCGCAGGTGCCTTCGGATCGGCCACGACTTCTCCAGAGGATGCTGTTCGGCGCGCGACCCGTAGCTTCTCGTTGGGCTGACCTGGCCAGAGGACGGCTGCGCCTCGATCGCCTGAGCCGCGACGGCGGCGGTTCGACTTTCTTGCCCTGGGCTTCGCCCATTCCGCGCGAGGCAAGAAAGTCGTCCCTCCGCCATCCTCCGCGCTGCTCCGGCCCGCAAGCCGGGTGCGGCGTCGATCGCCTCCGGCCTGCAGATCGCCATCGAGCCGCGATGGTCCCCGAGCTCGAAACAGCAAGGAGAAGTCACATGGCCAACATGGGTTCCTTCAAGACGTCCGGCAATGAGTATCAGGGCGAGCTCGTCACCTTCAGCGTCTAGACCAAGGGTGCACATCGTCCCCGAGGCCAACCGGAGCAGCGACGCCGCCCCCAGTCACCAGGTCTATGTCGGCCGCGCCGAGATCGGAGCCGCCTGGTCGAAGCGCTCCGCCGAGGGCCGCGAGTGCCTGTCGCTCAAGCTCGACGATCCGAGCTTCAACGCGCCGATCTTCGCGAACCTGTTCGACGACGCGGACGGCGGAGGGCTCCACCCTGATCTGGTCGCGCAAACGCTGGAAGAACGGCGAGTAAGCCGACGCCCTTAGCCCCACCCGGCCACGGACCTCGGGCAAAAACTTGTTCGTTGTCTTGTTCGTCATCGCTCCCCTTCTCAGGAGTTGGAGCCTCCGACAAACCAGGAGCGGCTCAGCCGTTGATATCAGCGAGATTTCCAGGAGAACTGCGCTCGCAGCCGCTGAGGCGGCTGCAATATCCAGACCTGGAGCCCGCCATCCACAGCGTAGCCTTGCAGATGCCAGGAGTTCGCCTATCTGGCCCGCGGCGCGATACCGAACGCGCGAAAGCCCGTCCCACGATCCAGCGGTAGCCTGGTCATACGGGCGACAGACCAGCCTATCGCAGGCAAGCAAAATGCTTCAGAAAGGTCCCGCCGCCTTGACGACCGATGTCCAGCGATCGACTTCGTTCCTCACGAGATCAGCGAGAGCCTGCGAAGTGCGTTGATCCCCCTGAGGCATATCGGCACCCAATTCAAGCAGACGTCCGCGCACGGTATCGTCGTCCAACGCTCTGCCGACGGCGTCGTTGAGCTTTTCCACGATGGCCTTTGGAGTCCCTTTTGGTGCAAACAGCGCCTGCCAAGCTGACAGCTCGTATTCCGGCAAGCCGCCTTCCTTTGTTGTCGGCACGTCCGGCAAGGCCGGGTTGCGCACTGGTGCAGCGATGGCATAGGCCTTGATCCTGCCAGTGCGCACTTGAGGCACCACGTTCAAGGTCTGATCGCACATGTAGTCGACCCGGCCACGGACGAGAGCCTGCACCGAGGGCATCGCGCCGTCATAAGGGACAAGGCGGGATTTCGCGTGAATCATCTGATCGAACAGAAGACAGGCTGTAAAGGAGATGGAAGCGACCCCGCCATGCGCTTCATCGAGCTTGTAGGGGCTGCTCTGCAGGTAAGCGACGAATTCTTTCAAGTCCGTGGGCGGAAGATCCTTCCTGCCGACGATGACGATAGCGCCGCTTGCCAGAACCGCGATCGGTTCGAAATCGG
Organism: Reyranella sp.; assembly: GCF_050185545.1. Taxonomy (GTDB): domain Bacteria; phylum Pseudomonadota; class Alphaproteobacteria; order Reyranellales; family Reyranellaceae; genus Reyranella. The sequence continues at coordinate 22,330 of NZ_JBFWZI010000001.1, forward strand.
TGCGGGGATCGTAGGGAAGCTTCGAATACAGCGCCACGGCAGACCCATGGGTGCCCGTGTTCCCGACCACCAGCGTGTACCCGTCCGGCGTCGCCAGCTTCGTGCGCAGCGACGCAACCGTGCCACTGGAGCCCGGATGGTTTTCGACGACCAGCCTCTGGCCCAACGTGCGGGACATGTGGCCAGCCATGATCCGCATGACCGTATCGCTCGGACCGCCGGCTGTCCATGGCACCATGATTGTGATCCGACGGTTCGGATAATCGCTGGCTCTCGCCTCCTGCGCGGCAGCCTGAGGGAGGCAGCTCATGCAAGCCGCAATGGCCATCGAAACGAAACCGAGCGAAAGTCCCTTTCTCTGCCACATGGTCTTCACTCTGGTGAGCTCGCGCGATCTTCTGAAAGATAAGCTTACGTCGATCCAGCTCTCCTCGGTGTTGATCCAGATCAACAATTGCACGCGGCGATTGGACAAATATTGCCTATGGTTTTCTGGAACCGCCGTTTGGTCCGTATCGCGGTCGGTTGCCTGCTGTTGGCAGGCGCCGTGCTGGCGATCCTGCCGACACTGACCGGCTACACGAGCCTGGACGGAACGGTCAACGCGCGTCTCATGGTCGTCTCGGCCCCCATCGCCGGTACGGTGACGGCCACCCCGCCCAAGATCGGCACGCCGCTCGCCAGCGGAGCCGAGCTCCTGGGTATCCGGAACGATCACATCGTGCGTACGGTGGAGGTCCAGATGGAAGCCGAGCTCGAGGCCACGAAGGCACGGCTGAAGGCCGCCCACGCTCAAGGCTCCCGGCTCGCAATCCTGCAAGAGAGCCTTCAGGGGCGTCTGCAGCAATATCAGGCGGCGAGCATCGACAACCTAATGCACGAGATCGCAATCCGACGTCAGCGCATAACTACGGCCGCGGCACTGCGACAGGCGGCCGACGCAGACCTTGCGAGAAAGCAGCGGCTCGGAACCACGGGACTTGTGGCCGACGTCGCCATCGAGCAGGCCCGCGCCGCTTCGATCGCCGCAGAAAATGCCGGCACGATAGCTCAGGCGGAGTTGGAGCGGTTGAGCCAGCAGCTCGATGCCGCAAAACAGGGCGTCTTCATCGGAGAGGGTCGGAACGACGTGCCGTACTCCCAACAGCGCATCGACGAGGTGACGATGCAGCTGGCCGAGCTGGAATTGCGGGAGAGGGAACTGAAGGCCCGGCTCCGCCAGCTGGAGATACAGCACGACGAGGAACACGAACGCAATCGTGACTTGGGTTATGCGGTATTGCGAATGCCCTTCGGTGGCGTGATCTGGCGCAACAACGTTGTCGAGGGCGCGCATGTGATCGAGGGCCAGGAGCTTGTGCAACTGCTGGATTGTCGCGACCTGTTCGTCGACATCCTCGTGTCCGAAGTGGACTACGACGAAATCTATCCCGGACGTGACGCTCAGGTCCGCCTGCTCGGCCGCTCCGACGCTCTCAAGGGGCAGGTCCTGGCTGTCCGCGGCAGCGCGGCCGTCGTCGAAGACGTCATTCTTGCCGCCAAATCCCCGCAAGGCACGGGCAGGAACGCTCGTATCCGCGTTAATCTTCCCGAGTCGGCACTCAATGTCGACTATGCAAACTTCTGCCAAGTCGGGCGCTCCGTTCAGGTCCGCTTCAGCACCCGCTCGCTTCCAATCATACGCTGGTTGAAGGCGCTATGGTTCAGCATTACCTAGAATCGCTCGGCCCGACGCTGCTGGTCGGTGCCTTCTTTCTGATTCTGGTTCTAAACTGGTCGCGCCGCCGAACCTGGACGCGAGCGATCGCATGCGGATTCACCCTGGCGATCGCCTTGCGGTACCTGTGGTGGCGCTATGTCGATACCGTCCTGCCTTACTCGGACGACGACGTGACCTTCTATTGGGTCTGGTTCCTGTTTATCGTCGAGCTGCTGGCATTCACGGAGATTTTTCTCTTTCTCGTAACGATGAGCCGGTACGCGGACCGGAGCGTCGAGGCCGATCGGCTGGAGGCTGCGTCGGCGACGTGGCTCGAAGACGACTGGCCCACGGTCGACGTCTTCATCCCAACCTATGACGAACCGATCGACGTGCTGGAGCGCACCATTGTCGGCGCGCTCGCGCTCGATTACCCCGGCCACAAGCTCAAGGTATACGTTCTCGACGACAAGCGCCGAGACTGGCTCCGGCGATACTGCGAGGAAAAGGGCTCCCTCTACGTCACTCGACCGGACAACCTGCACGCCAAGGCCGGCAATATGAATCATGGCCTGAAAGTCTCGTCCGGTGATCTGGTCGCTGTCTTCGACGCGGACTTCGTGCCATACCGGCGCTTTCTCCGCCGCACGGTCCCCTTCTTCCAGGATCCCACCATTGGCATCGTGCAAACGCCACAGCACTTCTTCAACAAGGATCCGATTCAATCGAATTTGTCCGTCGAGTCGCTTTGGCCGGATGAGCAGCGGCTATTCTTCGACGAGATGGCAGCCAGCCGGGATGCGTGGAACGTGAGCTTCTGCTGTGGGTCCTGCTCTGTCCTACGACGGCGAGCGCTCGAGGAGATCGGAGGGATCCCAACGGAATCGATCACCGAGGATCTGCTCACAACCCTCGCGATGCTGAACAAGGGTTTCAAGACGCGCTACTTGAACGAGCGGCTTTCGATGGGCTTGGCTGCGGAGAACCTCAGGGGCTATTTCGTCCAGCGCAGTCGTTGGTGCCGGGGCGGGATACAGACCCTGTACGCGCGCAGCGGACCCATTCGCGGTCCCGGCCTCAGCTTCTTCCAACGTATCATGTTCATTCCGCTGAGTTGGCTTGTCCAATACGTGGTGCGCTTCGCCATATTGATCGTTCCACCGGTCTATCTTTGGACAGGGGCGGCACCCCTCTATTTCACGGACACTCTGGACATCGTCTACTACCAGGTGCCGGTCCTGCTGAGCTATTTCTTCCTCATGCAGTGGATCACGCCGTCACGGTACCTGCCCTTCCTCTCGACCGCCGTGGGGGCGTTCTCCACGTTTCGTCTCTTGCCCACCGTGATCGCGACCATGATCAAGCCTTTCGGAACTCCCTTCAAGGTCACGCCGAAGGGCAGTGCAGCCGAGCAGGATGCGTTCGACGCCTATACGTTTGCCTGGGTCGCGGCGCTGACGGCACTCACCGCGGCGGGTGTCATCGTCAACCTGATCCCGGAATGGTCACCAATACGCAAGGGCGAGTTTTCTGTCGTAGCGCTGGCCTGGGCCGCCGCGAATATCGTCGTGCTCGTCATCGCCGGCCTCATCTGCTTCGAAAAGCCCCGCCCCTCCTTCGACAGTTTCCTCATTGACGAACCCGCCGACGCCCGTTTCGGTGCGCAAGTTCTTCCGGGACATCTTACCAGCCTGTCGTTGGAACACGGCACCATGGAGTTTGAGCAGGAGCCGCCGGTCGCTGTCGGCGATGAGCTCGTGGTCGAAGCGGCCGGCTTTCCTTCCATGCCCTCGCAGGTGGAGAAGCTCGCGAGGCACCAGGACGGACGACTATTCATACAGTTCAAGAGTAACCTCGACCCGGCAGCGCGGGATCATCTCATCATCAAGCTCTACTCAGGGGACTATTCGCAGGAAATTCGCAAGCTCGACGCGTCGGCAATTGCGGCCGGACTGTGGAAGCGCGCCTTCGGGCGGACGGCGACGACAGTTTAGAGCGCCGAGCCCTTAGCCGGGCGCATCGCCTCTGACGTAGCGGCCGTCCAGCGAAGCGGCAACCCGCACAGCAACGTCTATCCCTTCCTCTAGCCCGTCAGCGGCGTGATCGTTCGCGTCCATACGCGCAATTTCAATGTTAACGGCTAACGGCACGCGTATATTGGTTGATCGGCTGAGGCCGCACGGTGGTGAAGAAATCGGATGCCGCCATCGACCGGTGGATCAAGGACGTGGCGCCGAGCGCAGCGTTGCGCAAATGGTTCGCCGACGATTTGGCTCCGTGGCCGGGTTCCGCCGTAGCTATGCGTCGGAGCTGCGGGACCATTCCGGCGAACTGGCCAGACTACGTGCCCGGGCACGCCGCAGGGCCCTGACGCCGGTCTTTGCCGCCCGCGATGAGCTTCATAACAACGCCGTCGTCCTGAGAAACGTCCTTCCCGGGCGCTGGACGCGAGCGGGAGTCCCGATGTCGCTGGAACGTCTGCTGCATCGTGCGCGGGCATGCACGGTGTGCGCTGTCGACCTGCTGCTCGGAGCACGCCCAGTGCTGCAGCTCGCGAGCTCTGCCCCGGCTGCTGATCGTGAGCCAGGCGCCGGGGCGCAAGGTCCACGAGACGGGCGTGCCGTCGGACGATGCCAACGGCAATCGCCTGCGCGACTGGATGGGGCCCAGGGCCCCGGCGGCACGAACGGTGGTTGCAGCCCGAGGGGGTGAACAAGTGGGGCATTGCTCAGAATCAATGATACGCGGCAGACCACGGACATCGAATTGACAGTACCAAGACCCTACCCCCGACACAGGCGACCGGAACGGTGACGGAGCCGCCGCCTACCATGATGGGCACGGCGGCGGTCACGTCGTAGCGCGTCAAAAGGATGAATGGCTCCCACACGGCTCCTGAGCTGCAGAAGGTTGCGGTTGGCGTCGCCAGCCTGATTCTTCCAAAAATCCGGTCGGGTTAGTCCAGGGTGACGGAACCCGGGGTGTTTCGTAGAGGTCGGTCGTCGTCAAACAGCACCCGTTGGGCAGCGCCTTCGATGTCGTCGTACTGCCCGCTGGAATGCGCCCACATGAAGGCCGCGAGGCCCATGGTGCCCAATATCAGCGCGATCGGGACAAGAAAGAGGAAGTCGGCCACTACGCAACACCACCCGCGAGCGGATCAGCCCGGAAAGATGCAGCAGGGCGCTTGGCCCCAGCGGATGCCACGGGGCGGAGCCGTAAGGCATTGGCGACGACGATCACCGACGAAAGCGACATCGCTACTGCGGCACCCAAGGGCGTCACGTTGCCTAGTATCGCCATTGGGACGGCAATCACATTGTAGGTGACCGCGAGCAGGAAGTTCTGGCGCACAAGTGTACCACTTGAACGCGCGATCGCGATTGCGTCCGGCACCGCCTGGAGCGTCTCGTGAAGGAAGACCAGATCGGCGGCGTTACGGCCGATGTCCGCCGCCGTGGCGGGCGCCATGGAGGCATGGGCCGCCACGAGGGCCGGGGCGTCGTTGATCCCATCGCCCACCATCAGTACTTTGCGTCCATTCGCCTTGAGGCCAGCGACGCGGTTGGCCTTCTCGGCGGGAGCGACGTTTGCACGGAAGGGAACGCCAAGCATACCGGCGACATGCCCCACAACCTTGTCCCGGTCTCCGGACAGTATTTCAACGGGCAAGCCCGTGCGGTGAAGCGCGGCGACTGCCTGCTCCGCTCCCTGACGGAGGCGGTCGTCGAAGTGGAACGACGCCACGAGGTTTCCGTCTCTCGCAAGCACGACGCTTGCGACGGGAACGTCTCTTGTCCCGGCCGGGCAAGGAGCCCAGCCGGCTCGCCCCAGGCGCCAGATGCCGGAGTCCAGGCGCGCCTCGAGGCCCGAGCCGGGATGCTCGGTGACATCTCCAGGGTCGATTGGGGCAACCTGTGCTGGATCGACCGCCGCGGTCAGGGCCCGAGAATAGGGGTGGCTGGAATGCGCGGCGATCGCGGCTGCGATCCGGAGAGCCGAAGGATCGACCGCGTCGCCGTTCGCAAGGCGTGGTGTTCCGAGCGTCAACGTCCCCGTCTTGTCGAAGATGACGGTGTCGATCTCCGCAAGCCGCTCAAGCGCACCACCGTCCTTGAGCAGGATGCCGCGCTCGAAAAGACGCCGCGCCGCGACGACCTGAACCATGGGGACAGCGAGGCCGAGCGCGCACGGGCAGGTGATGATCAGCACCGCAATAGCAATCGTGGCGGCGCGATGCAGGTCGCCCGTCGACAGCAACCAGCCGACAAAGGTCAGTGCGGCGGTCAAATGGACGGCTGGCGCATAGAGTCGCGCCGCCCGGTCTGCGATCCGCAGATACGCCGACCGACCGGCCTCCGCCCGCTCCATCAATTGGACCATTTCGGCAAGGAACGAGTGCCTTGCTGCCGCAGTCGCGATGATCCTCAAGGGAGCCGTAAGATTGAGCGTGCCGGCCTGCAGTGCGGTGCCTTTGCGCGCCGGGTGCGGCACACTTTCACCGGTGATCAGGGAGCGATCGAGCTCGGATTCCCCACTGACGACCGTGGCGTCGACCGGAACACGCTCCCCGGCCGCCAGGAGAATAGTCATGCCTGCGTGGAGCGCGTTGACCGGCAGATATGTGCGCGTGCCATCGGGGTGCAGCACGACCGCACCCCGCGCAGCAAGGCGCGCCAGCCCCTTGACGGCCCGGCGAGCGCGCTCGCGCATCATGTGGTCGAGCGTGCGGCCGATCAGCAGGAAGAAGAGAAGGGAAACGGCTGCGTCAAAGTACGCATCCAGCCCGTGACGCGTCGTTTCATACAGGCTCATCCCAAACGCGGCCAGAACGCCGATCGATATCGGAACATCCATGTTGGTATGCCCGTGGCTGAGCGCGTTCCATGCCGATCGAAAGAAGATGCGGCCGGAATAGACGAGCGCTACGACGCTGAGCAACGCCGAGAGCCAGTGGAACAGCTCGCGCGTGACGTCATCAGCGCCCGACCAGACCGCGACCGACAACATCATGATATTGGCAGCCGCGAAGCCGGCGACGGCGAGAGCGCGCACAAGTTCACGCAGCGCACTATCCTTGCCTTCGTCGGCATTGTCCTGGAGGTGGGACGGATAACCGAGCTGGGCAAGAGTCGCTACAAGAGGGGGCGGCGCCGCGCCATCGTGCCATCGGACGGTAACGCGCCTGGTCGAAAGGTTTACCCGAGCCGTTTCGACCTCTGGCAGCGCGCCGAGCGCTCGCTCGATTCTCCGGATACATCCGCCACAATGCACCGTCGGCACCGACAATTCGGCCTGCCGCAGGCTGGCACCAACGAGCCGGCTGGCCAGCAGCACCTCGTCGGGACGACTCGCCGGCTCCGCCGAAGCGCAGCGTGTTCTGCTGCTGGCAATTCACGGCCCCCTGGCATCGCGGCGAGGCCTCAGCGTCCTGTAAGCGTGCCATGTTCCGTGTCCCAGAACCGGGAAGACGACAACCAGGCCCAGCAGTCCAGTGGCGAGGCTCAGCACGAACAGCGCCAGGACGGTGCCGCCCCAGGCCAGCATCGGCCGCAGGTTCTGGCCAACGACAGCTACACTCGTGCCCATGGCGGTGAGCGCGTCGACGCGCTCCTCGAGCAACATCGGAATGGCATAGGCGCTTGTGGCGAACGAGAATGCCGCGAACAGCCCACCGACCGACGTGCCGACGATCAGCATCGCCCAGCCGGTCGGCGTCGTGACCAACACCGACGCGACATGCGAGAGGCCGGGAAACGGCAGCAGCCCGAAGAACAACGCATAGATGATGACGGCGGCGCGCATCCACAGCAGCATCAGCAGGCACAGCAGCACGCCCGTGAACAGGATCTGTGGGCCCGATCGCGGCTGCACGAAGATCATCCGCGACAGACTGATCGATTCGCCCGCGGCGATCCGTCGACTCTTCTCGTAGAGACCGATCGCAATCAATGGTCCGACCACCATGAAGCCCGCAAGGGCAGGAAACAGGATGTAATCCAAGCCGAGCCGGAACAGACCGCCGATGAACGTGAGTGACACGAGAAAGACGAGCACGCCGTAGGTGAGGCTAGTCGCGGGCTTCACGCGGAAATCCTCCCAGCCCTCGCGCAGCCAGGTCACTGCCGCGGCTGCTGGCAGGTTGCGCTTCCACCGTGTGACACGTGGCAGCGGCGGCAGGACTGCCGGGATGATTGCGGGATGATTGTGCCTGCTCATAACGTCTCCGAACGGTTCTCAGCGCGGCGTGCAGGAGGATTGGGCCGCGCTGTACCGGGCTCTTGCGGGGTCGCCCTCGCCCGACCGCAGATGGGCAACGCAGGCCGGCTGCGATGAGGTCGCGACATGGACCAGGTGCCAGTTTGCGGCGCCGACCAGCGCCAGCCCCACGGCGATCACCAACCATGCCGCCCCGTAGCGCCTGATAGCTGCCCTGTTCACGGCCCGTCCTTGCGGAGATCGATCAGATACAAGACGAGGATCTTGCGGTCGACCGGTGACAAGCGGCTCTCCCAGGTCGGCATGTGCCCCTGCCGCCCGCCCCATAGCGTCGTGTAGATCGAATTGGCGTCGCCTCCGTAGAGCCAGACCGCATCGGTCAGATCGGGCGCGCCGGCATCGGTCTTGCCTCTGGCGTCGGCGCCGTGACACGACGCGCAGTTGTCGGCGAACAGCGCCTTGCCCGCAGCGATCTTGCCAGGCGACGCGGCGGATGTGGCCATGTCCGAGAGGCTGAGGACGTATGTGAGGACATTCTCCATGTCCGGACGCTCGAGCATCCCATCACGTCCGAAGGCGGGCATCTGCGACACGCGCCTGTCCGGATGGGCGGAATTGACGCCGACGCGAATGGTCTCGGCAAGCGCCTCGGGCGAGCCACCCCACAGCCACCTATTGGCCGTCAAGCTTGGAAACCCCTTGCCGCCCCTGCCCTCGCGCCCGTGACACGGCGCGCAGTTGTCGCCGAACAAGACCCGGCCAGTCGTGCGGACCGTCTCCATCAAGTACGGATCGCCCTGGACCTGGGCATAGCTCTCCTTCTCGATCCGCTTTGCCCAAGTCGCGCGATCGACTGCCGCCTCCTTCAGGGACTGGCTGACGGCGGCACCTTGATCGAAGCCCAGCAGGCCCTTGGTGAACGTCGTGCCGAGCGGCCAAGTCGGCATCAACACCCAATAGACCAGGGAGAACAACACGGCCGAGATCAGGAAAAGGTAGACGATTCGTGGAACTGGCGTGTTGAGCTCGGTGATGCCGTTCCACTCGTGCCCCGTGGTAAGGTAGCCGGTGTGGGGATCGCGCTCTTCTATCGCCATTTTGCGCCTCCGCTCGGCCTGTCCTCGGTGTCCTGCAGGATCGCGTTGGCGGCCTGATCGAACCGTTTCCTGTTGGAGGGCCAGTAGGCGTAGACAAGGACGGCAAGTGACAGTCCGATCAGGTAGAGCAGACCAACCGACTTGGACAGCCAGACCAGAGTGTCGTGCGTGATGCCCATGATCACTCTGCCGTCGCGACGGGATGGGTCGCCACGTCCGTGAGACGACCCAGGATCTGCAGATAGGCGACCAGTGCGTCCATTTCGGTGAGCTTGGTCGCATTGCCATCGAAGGCACGCAACGTCGTCGCTTCGCCATAGCGCCTGGCCACACCCTCGGCGAGCGGCGATTCGGGGGCAGCCTGCCCGTAAGCGTCGGCGGCCGCGTTCGCGATCATTTCGTCGGTATAGGGAACGCCGACTGCGCGTTGAGCCTTGAGATGGGCGCTCAGATCGTCAGTGCGCAACACAGCGCGCAAAAGCCAAGCGTAGCGTGGCATGACGGACTCCGGCACCACGTCACGCGGGCTGATGAGATGTGCGACGTGCCATTCATCGGAGTATTTTCCGCCGACCCGCGCGAGGTCCGGCCCGGTCCGCTTGGAGCCCCAGAGCATGGGATGGTCGTATTTCGACTCGACGGCGAGCGAGTATGGGCCGTACCGCTCGACCTCGTCGCGCAGGGTCCGGATCATCTGTGAGTGGCAGGCATAACAGCCTTCGCGCGTGTAGATGTTCCGGCCGGCCAGTTCGAGCGGCGTGTAGAGACGCATGTTCGGCGCGTCTTCGACCGTCTGATGGATCGTGAAGAGCGGGGCGATCTCGAAGATGCCTCCGATGCTGGCGACGAAGACGATGGTCAGCACGAGGCCGATCGTCCTGCGCTCCAGCCGGTAGTGAGACCGGAACATGACTTCACTCCCCCGGCCGGAGGAGCGCCTGACCCGCAAGCACTGGCTGGTCAGATTCGGAGGCGCCCGCAGCCCTCGCCGCCGTGCGGATGGTCATCCACACATTGTAGCAGCCGACCAGCCCGCCGATCAGAAACAGCAGGCCACCGATGGTGCGCGCGACATAGTACGGATGCATCGCGACCAGAGAGTCGACGAAGTTGTAGGCGAGCGTGCCGCTGTCGTTGTAGGTCCGCCACATCAGCCCCTGGATGATGCCGGAGTTCCACATCGCGAAGACGTAGACGATCGTTCCGGCAATCGCGAACCAGAAGTGCGTCTCGACGAGCCGTGTCGAGTACATCGCCGGCCGCTTCCACAGCCAGGGCACGGACGCATAAATGGCGCCGAAGGTGATCATCGACACCCAGCCGAGCGTGCCGGCATGGACGTGCCCGATCGTCCAATCGGTATAATGTGACAGCGAATTCACCGGCCGGATCGCCATGAACGAGCCTTCAAAAGTGGAGAGGCCATAGAAGACCGCGGCGACCATCATGAAGCGCAACACGGCATCGTCGCGGACCTTGTGCCAGGCACCGTTCAGCGTCATCAGCGCGTTGCCGGCGGAGACCCAGGATGGAACGAGCAGCATCACCGAGAAGGTCATGCCCAGCGACTGCACCCATTGCGGCAGCGCGGTGTAGTGCAGGTGGTGCGAGCCCGCCCACATATAGAAGAAGGCGATGCCCCAGAAGCTGATGATCGACATCCGATAGGAATAGATCGGCCGGCCAGCGCGCTTGGGCATGTAGTAGTAGAGCATGCCGAGGAAGCCGGCGGTCAGGAAGAAGGCGACCGCGTTGTGGCCGTACCACCACTGCGTCATCGCATCCTGGACACCGGAGAACAGCGAATAGCTCTTGCTGCTGCCGAAGGACACCGGCACGGCGAGGTTGTTGACGATATGCAGCATCGCCACCACCAGGATGAACGCCAGGTAATACCAGTTCGCGACGTAGATGTGCGGTTCCTTGCGGCGCGCGAGCGTTCGCAGGTAGGTCGCGAAATAGACCAGCCACACGATCACCAGCCAGATGTCGGCGTACCATTCGGGCTCGGCGTACTCCTTGGATTGGGTGATGCCCAACATGTAGCCGGTCACGGCCAGTACACAGAAAAGATTGTAGCCGAACAGCACGAACAGCGGGCTGAGGTGATCGGGCAGCCGGGCCCGCGACGTGCGCTGCATGACATAGAACGAGGTGGCGATCAGCGCATTGCCGCCGAAGCCGAAGATGACGCCGGTCGTGTGGACCGGCCGGATGCGCCCGAAGCTCGCCCAGCCGCCGTCGAAGGTGAGATCGGGCCACGCCAGCAACGCCGCCACCCAAACGCCAAAGAACATGCCGACAGCGGCCCACGCCATCGCGACAACCAGGCCAATCTTGCTCGGCTCGTCATAGTAGTGGTCGAGCCGTTCCTCGCTCGGTTCCGGCGCGAAGTAGCCGGAAATCACCGCAAAGCCAGCGGCGAGTGCGGCGACCATCACGAGGGCGCCATGTGCACCCACCGGATCGTTTTGGCCGGCCGCTGCCAACGTCAGTCCGGAAGCAAAAAGAATGAGAAGGATGACGAGTGCCGATTGACGTTCGTTTGCGGTAAGCGTCGCAATCAGTCTCATCGCCCTTCTACCCTCGAGCCGCTGGCACTGGCCAAACGACCAAGCCCCCAAGTCAACGAACCCTAGGATGGTGAGCGGCGCTTTTTGCGCAAGAGCAATCAGCCAGCCATGACGACTTGACGCATCCCTAAAGATATATATGCTCTATATGTTTCATGCATCACGCTGGCAGACCAGTGCCGTCGGAGATTTGGCAATGTTGGGCTCGGCAGTTTCCCGCTGGACGATGCTGCATTTCGGGGTGGCGTTGGCCTTCTTCCTTCTCGCGCAACTTTCGATGGTGGCAGGGGCTTCTTTTCCCGCAGCGTCACTTTCCGCACCAATGACGCTCGCCATCGTGCATCTGCTCACCATCGGCTGGCTCACGGTTCTCATGCTGGGAGCGCTGCATCAGTTCATTCCCGTGATCACCGCGCAAGGCAAGGTCGCGGGCACCTCGGCGCTTGTCTCACTGATCTTGATGCTCATCGGCTTGGGCGCGATGCAAGCGGGATTGGTGGCCCTGGACGGGCGACTCCCACCGGCGGCGCTCGCCGCGCTTCCGGTCGGTGGCATCCTGGTGCTGATCGGGGTGGCCATCGCCGCTGCTTCCCTGTTGCGGACGTTGTGGCAGGCCCGACCGCTGCCCTTCCCGGCCCGCTTCGTTGCCGCTGGTCTCACATTTCTGTTCGCCGCGCTGGGAATGGGGATTTCTCTGGGCCTTGGCTTTTCCTTTCCCCAATGGATTTCCTGGTCGGGCGCCCGCGCCGATGTGCTGAGGCTCCATCTTGTCGCCGGCCTCATCGGATGGTTCACCCTGATCGCGATGGGGGTGAGCTATCGGCTCCTGAGCATGTTCACGCTTGCCCCCGAGGATCGAGGTCCGCTGGGCAACGCAGTCCTCGTTCTCAGCGCCGGCGGTGTGGCGATGACGTGGCTACTCGGAATTGCGGCGGTGGGGGGTGCGCCCTTGTCGGGCGCGGTTGTCCCGATTGCCGCCGCCGCGACGGGACTGGGTGTTGCTCTGTATCTTGTCGACATGGTGCGGCTCTATCGTGCCAGACGCCGGCACAAGCTCGAGCTCAATACCAGCATGGCGCTTCCCGCCCTCGCCGCGCTTGCCCTGTCACTCGTGTTCGCGGCGTATCTGTGCGTCCAGGGCGTCACCGAGGCCGCGATCGGCGCCCTGGGCTACCTTTTCCTGTTCGGTTGGCTCTCGGGTCTCGGGTTGAGCCAGCTCTACAAGATCGTGCCGTTTCTCACCTGGCTCGAACGCTACGGTAGCGTCCTGGGCAAGCAGGTCGTACCGCGGGTGCAGGATCTGGTGGACGAACGCCGGGATCGACCATGGTTCGTTCTGTACTTCGCCGCGGTTGCGGCCGGCACGCTCTTGGTGGCGCTCGATTGGCGCGCGCTCTGGCCCATCGCCGGACTCGGGCAGTTCGTCGCGACGCTCATGATCGTTCGCGCGCTCTGGCTCGTGCGACACGGCATGCCCCGATCCAGCCAGAAGGCTGCGCCGGCAGATCTGGCGATCCCGGCGCGGCCGCCCTTTGCCACCTGAGGCCATCATCACGGAGGACACAGCCATGACCACCGCCGCTCTTTCCACGCTCGACGTCCGCGACATTCTCAAGGCCGGCGGCGAGCCGTTCTCGCAAATCATGCAAGCCGTCGAGGCGCTGACACCGGGTCAGGGACTGCGTCTCCTGGCGACGTTCAAGCCGGTTCCCCTCTTCGGCGCGATGGCGCAGCGTGGCTTCGGCCACACGGAGCGCGAAATCGGCGGCGGCGATTGGGAAGTGATCTTCACGCCGGCGGTTCCGAGCGCGGATGCTGCTCGTACGGCGCCAGGGGCCGCGCGATGAGCGGGGTCGCCGCCCCCTCTGCCGGGCAGGTCCTGGCCAACGCACTGAAGGCCGTGATCGATCCTGAGCTTGGCTACAACATCGTCGATATCGGCTTGATCTACGATGTCGAGGTCGACGATGGCTGCGCTCGGATCCTCCTGACGACCACGACCCCGGGCTGTCCTGCGACCAACTACATACGTCAAGCGGTCGAAGACTGCGCCGCATCGGTGCCCGGCATCACATCGGTCGATGTCACCATGACCTGGTCGCCGCCTTGGTCGCCCGACCGCATGAGCGCCGAAGCCAAGGCACACTTCGGCGTTGTCGCCTGAACCCAAGTGGAGAATCCGATGTTCGAAATGTTGGACGTTCGGCAAGACGATATCGACGACCTGCATGTGATGAATCGACTGCTGATCCAGGCGGTGAAAGCGCTGGGCGACGCAGGCCGGACCGAACTCGCCTGCCGCCTTACCGCCGCGGCTTGGACCACACTTCGAAAGAAACGGCCGCGAGAGGCCGAGAGGCTAAATGGCGTGCTTCACTATCTGACCCGCCCTGCTCTTCAACAGCGAAAGGAGACCGCTATGTCAAACCCACAGCAACTTGATGTCCGCAGCCTGCCACCGCCGCAGCGACATTCGCTGATCTTCGACACCTGCGGGAAGCTTGCGGTCGGCAACGCGGTGATCCTGGTGAATGACCATGACCCGAAGCCGCTCTACTATCAATTCGAAGCCGAGCGGCCGGGGCAATTTGGTTGGGAATACGTCGAGTCGGGCCCGGCGGTCTGGCGGGTGTGCATCACGCGCAAGCAGGCGGCATAGCGCGCAGTCGGCTTACTGATCGCTTTCGCCGCCGGGCCATTGAACCGGCAAGAACGGTGGAATGGCCGGTACGAACAAACGCTCTGCTCGAGTGTGGTGATGCTCGGGCGGAGTGGACCATTCAGTCGTGATCTCGGCTCTTCACTTGTAACACAGGCAGGATAACATATATGCTGAATATTTGCTAAAGACATTCTAGCGGTCAATGAGCCAAGAGTTCTTGCCATGCGACTCACTCTTCACACCGACTATGCGCTGCGCGTCCTCATGTATGCAGGCGTCAATGGCGATCGCTTGTCTACGATCCAGGAGATCGTCGAACATTTCGACATTTCCAGAGGTCACCTGATGAAAGTGGTCCATCACCTCGGGCAACTCGGGTATCTGGAGACCATCCGCGGCAAACGCGGCGGAATATCTCTTGCCAGAAAGCCGGCCCAGATCAATGTCGGCGCTGTTGTCCGCGACATGGAACAGGAACTCGGAATACTCGGCTGTCTCCAAGGAAACAAGGGCTATTGCTGCATCGAGGAATGCTGTGTCCTGCGTAGCGCACTACGCGACGCCACAAGAGCATTCCTGGCCACGCTCGATGGCTACACGCTCGCGGACTTGATCAAGCCACGGCAGACGCTCGCTCGACTGCTGGCCGTAAATGGTGCTCTGCCGACACCGCGCTCAAAAGGCAGGGCGGGCCGTCGTGTCGCGCTGTCCTAGCGCGCCTTCAAGCCTCTGATAAGTGCGAGCGGTAGCATTACAGGGCAGTTCCGATGGGTCGGTGACCTGGCAGGCGATCGCTTGGGACAATCGCCGCCATTCCTGCCGGGCACGTGACGCCCGCACCCCCGCTTTGCCGGGAAGCTCCGACAGAAAGTACAGCGATCAACTCGTCCTTGTTAAACGAAAGCGTCCAAGCCAGGCTCGCCGTACTTCCAAGATGGACGCCTTATATGGAGACTTCCCTGGCTTAGGTGAAAAGAACTGGGCGAACTTGTCGGAGATGTCTTTCCACCGGTCGGCATCGGGCGGCGCTTCGCCCCTACGGGTAATACTAGGCCACCGGGCCGAGTAGGTCCTATTTAGCTCCAACCGCCTTTCCATCCCCTTCACGGTATACGGCACGATGGGGGCGGGCACTCGGGTTCACAGACACCGCAGTCGATGCATTCGTCTGGATTTATGACCAGCATGTTCTCGCCCTCGTAAAAGCAATCTACGGGGCAGACCTCGACGCAATCCATGTACTTGCACTGATGCAAGCGTCATTCACGACATAGGCCATTGCTTACTCCCACCGCAAAAGCATCAGCGCGAAGCGGGTAAATCAACTGCGCTTAAAGATTTATATCACATACATGTTAATGCAGACACTCCAGAAGCGACCGTTGCGGCAAGCTGAGCAGTGCCACAAGGCACTTGTACGATTTCTAGGCAATCAAGTCGTTTCGGATTTAGACGGCACGTTCAGTCCGGCAATGTCGCAGCTTCCGGCCACAGCCGGTCGGCTTGCGATCAACATCCCTGCCGAGCGGGTTATGTTTGATATTGACACCGATGCCTTTGCAATTCTGGCTCGTAACCTAATCGAGAATGGGCTCAAACACGACGCCTCCGACGCGCCAGTCGTGGTGACTCTTTCCACCGACGGCGTTTTCACCGCTTCCAACGAGGGGACAGCTCTTTCGGGCGGAAATGCTCGAGCGCTTGTCTCGGCCGTTCGAGCGCGGCAATACCGAGGCTGAAGGGTCGGGTTTGGGTCTCGCCATTGCAAAGGCCATCGCCTCCGGGGTCGGTGGCGAGCTCGTTCTGACATCGCCCTTGCCCGGGGCGAAGAGCGGCTCCCAAGCAAGGCTCTCCCGGGCGAAATGAGTCGAGGCGCGGCAACTCTTGCCCTTTCTCAAGGAGTTGAGCGGGTATATCGCATTCGTGTACAGACCGCACATGCCGCCCCGATATTCGTCAATGCATGTGGCGAAGGCTGCTCCGTCGTGATCCCCGCTGCGGCAAGAGCAGCGTTATTGGCTGGGCCGAGAAAAGACCGTCAGCCATGACGAATGGACGGATGGCGCTCGGCGATGCGGAGAGCCTATTTGCCAAAGAGTCTGCCCTTCAGGTCACCACTACCGGTCAGCACCATGTCGCTGGCTGATTTACCAAGGGCGATCTGGTAGGCCCCTTCGGCGATACGCCACCGGCTTACTTTCGCGTCGAACCGCGCGAGCAGACGTGGCTCAGCCGTTAACCTCACCGCACGTGATTCGCCAGGTTGAAGCGCCACGCGTTCGAAGCCCAAGAGTCGCATGCGTTTCCCGCCTGGCGCGTCGGTCAGATAGATCTGCGGCACGTCCGTGCCTGCGACCTTCCCGGTATTGGTGACGGTGAAGGTCGCTGTAACGGTCTCGCCGCCGCTGACTTTCAGGTCGCTGTAGGAGAAGTTCGTGTAGCTCAGACCGTGGCCAAACGCGTAGAGCGGCTTTTGGCTCTTCTGCGCATACCAGCGATAGCCGACCTCCGCACCTTCGTCGTAGCGGATGGTGACCGGCGTTCCCCATGGCGTTCCAAGGCCGGAAAGCTCCGGCCGCGGCGTCTGCGCCAGGCTGGCGGGGAATGTGATCGGCAAGCGGCCCGATGGATTTACCTTGCCGGTGACGATGTCGGCAATCGCCTCTCCGCCCGCCTGTCCCGGATACCACGCCTGAACGATCGCCTTCACCTTGTCGCGCCACGGCATCGAGACCGGATTGCCGGTCTCCAGCACGACAATGGTGTTTGGATTGGCCGACGCGACTGCGTCGATCACCGCATCCTGCCCCCACGGCAAACTCAGGTCCGGCAGATCGAAGCCTTCGCCCTCTACGCGAATGCCGAAAGCGATGACTACGTCCGAGCGCTTTGCCGTCAACGCGGCCTCCGCCGGCGTGTAACCGGGGTCAAATTCGATCTGCGCCTGCGGCAGGGCTTTCTTCAGTTCCTCGACTGGAGATGGCGGGAACAGGAAGAGATTGCGGAGGCCGCCCATAACGCCCGCGCCCCCGATCTTGATGACGCCTGCAAAGCCGCCGACCGGGTTGACCGCGCCGGAACCCGTGCCGCTGATCACCCCTTGCTGGGAATAGCCGCCGATCACGGCTATCTTCAGTGGCCTGTCGGTCGCAAGCGGCAGCGCACCGTCATTCTTCAAGAGCACGATGCCTTGGCGCGCGATCTCAAGCGCGATTTCGTTGTGTTTGGCCATATCCACAGCAGGTGCTGGGCCCCACTTATCGATGCCCACGGCGTAGGCTGAGCGCAATATGCGGCGCACCATGTCGGAGAGCCGCTCCTTTGGGAATTTGCCGTCGCGATAGGCCGTCTTGAGCTTGTCGGTGAAGGCTTCGGCACCCCATTGCTTCACGTCCAACTGGATGCCGGATTCCTGATCCAGCCCTCTGAGCGCGTACTCCCATTCCGGCACCGCGCCCCAGTCCGACATTACATAGCCTTTGTAGCCCCACGCGCCTTTGAGCACATCGTTGAGCAGGTGCGGATCGCCGCTCGCATATACGCCGTTGATCTTGTTGTAGCCGCTCATGATCGAACCGGGCTGCGACAGCTCTATGGCGATCTGGAAGGCGAGCAGATCGGACTCACGATGTGCGACCGGGTCGATGACCGCGTCCAGCCAATGGCGATTGGTCTCGTTGCAGTTGAGCGTGTAGTGTTTGAGCGTAGAGATGACGTTCTGGCTCTGGATGCCGTTAACAGCTTCGGCGCCAATAACCGCGCTCACCCACGGATCCTCGGAATAGTATTCGTAGTTGCGGCCGTTGCGCACGTCGCGGGCGAGATTCATTCCGCCCGCGAGCATGATGTTGAAGCCGCGGATGCGCGCCTCGCGCCCGATCGCTACGCCTCCCTCGCGCGCGAGCTGCGGATTAAAGCTTGAGCCGACGAGGATGGACGCAGGGAAGGCCGTGGCGCCCTTGTCGTCGGGGCGGTAACCGGGATTGGTGACGCCCATGCTGGCGTCGCTCGACTGCAGCGCCGGGATGCCGAGCCGGGGAACGCCGGACGTATAGCCCGCGCTGACGTTCTTCACATCCGCCGGAATGCGTGGATCGCGCGGGACAATCGATGCTGGCCCCAGGAGGCTTACGATGAGCGAGAAGCGCTCGTCGTCGGTCATCTGTGCTTCGGTTGCGTGCGCCCGATCGTCCGGCGAAGGGTTAGCAAAATTGGATGGCGCTGACGTTGTCTGTGCGAATGCGGGAAGGCCCGTAGTCGATGCAGCCAGCGCTGCAGCACTTGTGAGTTTTGAGAATTGCCGACGGCTGAATTTGCGCATGATCTCCTCCAGCTCGGTAAGGCGCAATGATGATACGGCATCTGTCGTCGAGATTACCAGATGACGGCACCACCACCTGGCAGCGAGGATCGTCGATGCCTGAGGACAGAGAATTGCGGCTTTGGCTCGCCACCGGCAATCCACCCGTAAGGATGGGCTTTGCCGAGACTTCACAATTCAACGCAATTCTTCTCGAACTTCGCTGACGTAATTTTCGAGGCTGTAGCATTGGTCCCACCCGGCCCCCGAGCCTCGGTGAGCACCCAACTTAGTCGGCGGACACAAATTCGTCAGGCGGAGCCGACGACACCTGAAACGCTGCCAATCGTCGCCGTGGTACAAGTAATCCGAAAGCTATCGACTACTATCGATAGATTTCGCTGGAAGGAGGTAGCCCACGGTACGCTGCTCTACGCCAAAGTACTCCCCCTCACTCCCACTCGATCGTCCCCGGCGGCTTCGACGTGATGTCGTAGGTCACCCGGTTGATCCCCCGCACCTCGTTGATGATCCGGTTCGCCACCCGCCCCAGGAACGAGTGGTCGAATGGGTAATAGTCCGCCGTCATCCCATCCGTCGACGTAACCGCCCGAAGCGCGCACGCCTGGTCATACGTCCGCCCATCCCCCATCACCCCAACCGTGCGCACCGGCAGCAGCACCGCGAACGCCTGCCAGATCGCGTCGTACAGCCCTGCCTTGCGGATCTCGTCGAGATAGACGGCATCGACCTTCCTCAGCAGGTCGAGCTTGTCCTTCGTGATGCTGCCTGGAATGCGGATCGCCAGCCCCGGTCCCGGGAACGGATGGCGGTTCACCAGCTCGGCCGGCAGGCCGAGCTCGCGGCCGAGCTCGCGCACCTCGTCCTTGAACAGCTCGCGTAGCGGCTCGACCAGCTTCAGGTGCATGCGCTCGGGCAGGCCGCCGACATTGTGATGGCTCTTGATGGTCACCGACGGGCCGCCGGTGAACGAGACCGATTCGATCACGTCGGGGTAGAGCGTGCCCTGGGCCAGGAACTCGGCGCCGCCCACCTTGTTGGCCTCGGCCTGGAAGACGTCGATGAACAGTGCGCCGATCGTCTTGCGCTTGTGCTCGGGGTCGGTAACGCCGTCGAGCGCCTTTAGGAACCGCTCGGAGGCGTCGGCGTGGACCAGCGGGATGTTGTAGTGGTCGCGGAACAGACGCACCACCTCGTCGGCTTCGCCGAGCCGCAGCAGGCCGTGGTCGACGAACACACACTGCAGCTGGTCGCCGATCGCCTCGTGCAGCAGCACGGCAACAACCGAGGAGTCGACACCGCCCGACAGGCCGCAGATCACCCTTCCCTTGCCGACCTGCCGGCGGATCTGGTCGATGGCGCGCTCCTTGAAGGCGTGCATCGTCCAGTCGCCCTTGAAGCCCGCGATCTGGAGGGCGAAGTTGCGCAGCAGCTTGGCGCCGTCGGGGGTGTGCATCACCTCGGGATGGAATTGCACGCCGTAGAACCTGCGCTGCTCGTCGGCGATGGCGGCGAACGGCGCGTTCTCGCTGGTGGCGATGATGCTGAAGCCGGGCGGCAGGCGGGTGACTCGATCGCCGTGGCTCATCCACACCTGCTTGTGGTCGCCGGGCTGCCAGACGCCGTCGAAGAGCGGGGACCTCGCCTTGACCTCGAGCACGGCGCGCCCGAACTCGCGGTGGTGGCCCGATTCGACCGTGCCGCCGAGCTGCTGCGCCATGGTCTGCTCGCCGTAGCAGATGCCGAGCACGGGAACGTTGGCGGCGAAGATGGCGGGGTCGGCGGCCGGCGCCTCGCCCTCGATTACCGAGGCCGGGCCGCCCGAGAGCACGATGGCCTTGGGGTCGAACTGATTCAGGCGGGCCTGGTCGACCTGCTGGAAGGGATGGATCTCACAATAGACTCCCGCCTCGCGCAGGCGGCGGGCGATAAGCTGGGTGACCTGGGAACCAAAATCGACGATCAGCAAACGGTCGGACATGCGGCGATATACGGAACGCCGGCCCGGCCTTCAACTCGCGATGTGTGGGTTTCCGAAATGCGGAGCGCCGCCCGGCTGCTTCAAGCCGCGCGGCGGTGGTCAGTCGGCCTCGGCAGGGCGCAGCACAATGCCCATTCGGGCGCCCCATCTGGCCCGGCGCTCCTCGGCCCGGCGCGCCATCGCCAGATACATGGCGGCAAGATCGAGCATATGGGCCTTCGCTCCAGGGTCGAGCATAGTGACCGCGACCGCGTGTGCCTCCTCCGCCCGCCCCTGCCAAAGGGAGGCGTCGGAGGTCCCGAGAGTGCCGGCGGGTGTCTTATCGTGCATACGCTACCGCTCCAGTCCCCAAGCAACGCCGAAGACCGCAAAAGGTGACAATCGCGAGAAGGGTAAATTGTGCGGCGGTCGGCCGCCTTTGCGGACCAAACGAGGCAGCGGCCGTCTCCAGCCTGTGACAAGGGCCCGTCGGCGATTGTTGTCGTTGGGCTCGGCAGATGGGCTTTCCTTAGATAAATCGCAGTTGGAGTGTGGATAATATACGCCGCCCGCTGACGGGCGCCCTTTGCAGGGATGGACTTTTTTTGCCTCGGAGGTTCCCGAAGAGGTCGGCATGAAGGTCGCAAAGTGGGGAAACAGCCTTGCTGTTCGCCTTCCCGTCGCCGTCGTCGAGGCCCTCGACCTCGAAGTAGGCGACGACATCGAAATCCACGTCGCGGAGTCGAGGCGCCTTGGTATTGCTCGAAAGCCCGGGCGGGACGAGCTGTTGAAGCGCTTGCGCGCGTTCCGCGGCCGTCCGGGCAGGTTTCAAGTTCGACCGTGACGAAGCGAATACCCGCTAACCTCATGCGCTGGGACAGCACCACTCGTAGGCGCCAACTTCGCCGACAAAGACCCCATTCGCTGCGAGCGCGCCCCTCCGATGGCGCTCATAGGATGTGTAATCACCAGGAAGAGCACCATCGCAGTGGCTCGCTCCCAGCCATGAGCTTGAGCTAGTCCTCTGCCGCGAGCTTGCGGCGGACCAGCGGGGCGTCGAGGTTGCGCCAGGCATAGGCGACCTCCTCCACGTCCTTGCCGGCCATGGTGTCGATGCGCTCGCCGCAGCGGGCGCCGCCCATACCTTCGTAGAAGAAGCGCGTCGGGTTGTCGGCCAGCATCCACAGCACGGCGGTGTCGTTGCCGTCGGCACGCAGCTGGCGGAACAGGGCATCGAGCAGGCGGCGGCCGAGGCCCAGGTTCTGGAAGTCGGGCTCGACATAGAGCGTGTAGACCTCGCCGACGCGCGTCTCGGTGCCGTCCAGGCCCTCGGGTGGATCGCGCACGGGGCCGCAGCTGCCGAAGCCGACCACGCCCATCTCCGCGTCGTCCGCGACGAACACGCCGCGCGCCTGGCCTGGGTCGGAGAGCAGGCGCGACCACCATGCCGACTGGCGCACGTCGGACATCGCAGCGAGCAGGGCATCGGGCAGCAGGCCGGCATAGGTCGCCTGCCAGGTCTCGACATGGACGCGGCCGATCGCGGCGGCGTCACTCTTCATGGCGCGACGAATGCGGATCATGCCGCTTCCTCATCGGCGGCGGCGGCCGGGGAGCGGACGCGTCCTTCATGTTCCTCCCCCGTCATCGGGGGAGGTGGCGAGGGCCGGAGAGGGAGAGCCCCAGTTCCGACTTCTCCGATTCCGACGTCGGAATCGGAAGCGTCTTGTTTGCGGCCCTCCCCCTCCGCCCCGTATGACGGGGCACCTCCCCCGATGGCGGGGGAGGATTGGGCAGCCACCTCGTCCAGCGAACCGGCCGGAGCCGCCGCGGCGCCGCGTCGGACCAGCGTCGCGGCGAAGAAGCCGTCGGTGCCGTGGCGCAGCGGCGAAAGCCGCAGGTACGGGCTGGCGGCGATGTCGCCCGGCGGCTCGCTGCCCAGCGCGTCGCGCCACACGGCGGCGACCGGCACGACGGCGAAGTCGGGATGGCGCTCGAGGAAGGCCTCGACCTGGCGCTCGTTCTCGGCCGGCAGCACCGAGCAGGTGGCATAGACCAGCCCGCCTCCCACCTTCACCAGGCGCTGCGCGGCGTCCAGGATGGCCGCCTGCTTGGGCACCAGTTCGGCGAGGTCCTCGGGCCGCAAGGTCCAGCGGCCGTCGGGATTGCGCCGCCACGTGCCCGTTCCGGTGCACGGCGCATCGACCAGCACGCGGTCGAAGGCGCCGGCCTGGCGCTTCAGCCATTTGCGGTTGTCGCCGTCGATTGTGCGCCGCTCGACATTGTGCGCGCCGGCACGGCGCAGGCGCTGGGCCGAGCGGTCGAGCCGAGTCTCCAGCACGTCCATGGCGACGACGCGGCCCTTGTTGTTCATGCCGGCGGCGATGGCCAGCGTCTTGCCGCCGGCGCCGGCGCAGTAATCCATCACCTGCATGCCAGGCCGCCCGTCGACCAGGGCGGCGACCAGCTGCGAGCCCTCGTCCTGGATCTCGACCAGTCCGTCCTGGAAGGCTTGGCCAGCGACGACCGAGAGACGGCGCTTGAGACGGAGGCCATTGGCGGCGTAGCGCATCGGCTCGGTCTCGACGCCCTCGCGCTGCAGGGCGGCGCGCGCCTCGGCCGGCGTCGCCTTGAGGCGGTTGACGCGCAGGTCGACCGGCGGCGGCGCGTCGAGCGCGGCGATCTCGCGGCCCCAGGCCTCGCCGTAGGCCTCCCTGAGATGCGGCGCGACCCATTCCTGCACGTTGAGCCGCACCCAGTCGGGCTGCTCGGGATGGGCAAGCGAATGGCCCTCCATCTGGCGCAACGCGCGGAACTCGGCCTCGTCGAGCGGCGCGGGACGATAGCGCCCGCCGTCGAACATCTGGGCGACGTCGGTGAGCGCGAGGCCGTCGACCAGCAGCAGCTCGGCCGCGACCATTGCGCGCGCGATATTGGGCGCACGGGGCGAGTGATCGGGATGCCCCGTGCGCTGGAGCCACCAGCGGAGCTGGCCCCAGCGCCGCAGAATCGCCCACACACGCTCGGACACGGCGCGGCGATCGCCGCCGCCGATGAAACGGCGGGCGCGGAAGTAGGCATTGGCGACGCCGTCGGCCGGTCGCTCCGGGCGACTGACGATCTCGTCGAGAAGCTCTATGGTGGCCGCCACCCGCGCGCCGGGCGTCATGCTGGTCCCCTTTCCCTCCCTGCCGCTACGATGATTGAGCCCGCCGCGCAACGTCCTACAGAGCAATCCTGTCATTTCAAGGGACGGCCCTCATTTGCTCGAGGGGCGGCGCTCACCTGCCTCCCCCGTAATCGGGTCCGTAAACGGGGGGAGGTGCCCCGTCATACGGGGCGGAGGGGGAAGGCCTCAGGCGAGATGCTTAATGAATCCGATGCCGGAATCAGAGGTATCTCGACTGCGGCCTTCCCCCTTGTGTACGGGCCACCTCCCCCGATTACGGGAGGAGGAAAATGAACAGGGCCCTCACCTGATGCCTGAACCCCTCCGCCGCGCCGGGCTCGTGCTGCTGTCGATCGTGGTCGGGCTGGTCGTGCTCGAGCTCGGCCTGCGCGCCAGCACCTGGGGTTACCTGTTCGCCTGGTCCAACTTTGTGCTCGATGCGCGCACGGTGCTGGCGGAGCGCGACGCCGGTCGCTACGCACCCGACGAACGGCTGGGCTACGTGCCGCGACCGGGCTACACGGCGGCCGGCCTCACCATCGATGCTGGTGGCCTGCGCCGCACGACCAAACCAGACGAAGCCAAACCGGCCGAGACCAGGACAGGGGAGAGAAAGCAGGCTGAAGGCAAACCGGAGGGGAGCAAGCCTGACGGGGCCGCCGCCTCCACCGGCGCGCCCATCCTGGCGGTAGGCGATTCTTTCACCTTCGGCGACGAGGTCACCGATCCAGAGACCTGGCCGGCGCAACTGCAGGAGGTTACGGGCCGACGCGTGCTGAACGGCGGCGTGAGCGGCTACGGCTTCGACCAGATCGTGCTGCGCGCCGAGCAGCTCGCGGGGCGCGACAAGCCCTCAGACATCATCATCGCCTTCATCGCCGACGACATCAGGCGCACCGAGATGCGCCGCCTGTGGAGCGCCGACAAGCCGTGGTTTGTGATGGCCGACGGCAAGCTCGAGCTCAGGGGCGTGCCGGTGCCGCCGCGCGCCGATCCGTGGGGCACCCTCACCTTCTGGCAGAAGACGCTGGGCTACTCCTACCTGTTCGACTTCATCCTGCGCCGCCTCGACCTGCTGCACGACTGGTTCGGCGACCACATCCGCGTGCATGCGCCCGGTGTTGGCGAGCTTCTGGGCTGCCAGCTCACCGGGCGGCTGGCCGAGCTGCAGAAGCAGAGTGGCGCCCGCGTGCTGCTGCTCGCCGAGTACGACCCAGTGGTGTTCGACGATCCGGCCTTCGCCGCCGAGCAGCGCCGCCTGACCGGCGCCCTGCTCGCCTGCGCAAGGAAGAACGGCCTCGCGACCATCGACAGCTTTCCCGCCCTCACTTCCGCGCCGCAGCCACGCCGGCTCTACGGACTCTGGCACATGAACAACGCCGGCAACCGCCTGATCGCCGAGCTGGTGGCGAAAGCGTTGAAGTAGTTCATGCTCTGTGGATCGCGGGCATCTTGCCCGCTCAAGGGTTCGAGCGGGCGAGACGCCAGCGAGCGTCAGACGCGCACACGCGGTCGACAGGAGCATGAGCGCAATCAGATTGCACAGGCTCATGGACGCGGATTGCAGCCAGCCCCATCCACGCCAGGAGACTTCCGCCACGAGCACGCTAGCCTGCGATCCATGACTGTCAACCTGCCACCGCCGCTACAGCAGGCGAGAAGCAACATCGTGACGGAGCGGGCATCGGATGACCCCGAACGCAAAACGGCCGCCCCGAACGCAAGAAGCGTTGCCGAACGGTCGCTTGCGTTCGGCCAACTCCTTGATTCGAAAGGCTGCGAACGCAGCGAACGCACCGAACGCAGGAATTCGGGGTCGTTCTATTCTGTGGGCTGGCGCGTGGTTCTCCGCGCGCGTAGCGTTGCGGAAGGGACCACTGACGCAAATGACGCAAAGGAACTGGCGCTCCGCCGTTTGCGTCAGTGCCAAGCCGTTGAAATCAAAGGCCCCTGACGCAAATGACGCAAAATTCGGGGCCTGCGTAAAAATCGCGGCCCGCTCTCCACCGCCCCGCGCCCTACATCCCCTGACGATAGTTCGGCGCCTCGCGCATGATCTCGACGTCGTGGACGTGGCTTTCGCGCAGGCCGGCGCCGGTAATGCGCAGGAGCTGGCAGTTGGTCTGCATCTCCCTGATGGTGGCGTTGCCGGTGTAGCCCATCGCCGCGCGCAAGCCGCCGACAAGTTGGTGGAGGATGTTGCCCACAGGGCCCTTGTAGGGCACGCGGCCTTCGATGCCCTCGGGCACCAGCTTCAGCGTGTCGGCGACCTCCTGCTGGAAGTAGCGGTCTGCCGAGCCGCGCGCCATGGCGCCGATCGAGCCCATGCCGCGGTACGACTTGTAGGAGCGGCCCTGGTAGAGCAGCACCTCGCCCGGCGCCTCGTCGGTGCCGGCGAGCAGCGAGCCCATCATGGCGCAGTCGGCGCCGGCGGCGATCGCCTTGGCGAGGTCGCCGGAGAACTTGATGCCGCCGTCGCCGATCGCCGGGATGCCGGCGGCATGGCACGCCTCGGCGGCCTCGAGGATGGCGGTGAATTGCGGCACGCCGACGCCCGCGACCATGCGGGTGGTGCAGATCGAGCCCGGGCCGATGCCGATCTTGACGGCGTCGGCGCCGGCGTCGATCAGCGCCTGGGCGCCCTCGCGGGTCACCACGTTTCCGGCCATCACCTGGGCGTAGTTGCTGAGCTTCTTGACCCGCTTCACCGCCTCGATAACGCCCTTGGAGTGACCGTGCGCGGTATCGACGACGATGACGTCGACGTCGGCCTCGATCAGCAGCTGGGCGCGCCGCATGTCGGCCTCGCTGACGCCGGTCGCGGCGGCGGCGCGCAGGCGGCCCTTCTCGTCCTTGCTGGCGCCGGGGAACTTGTTGGCCTTCTCGATGTCCTTCACCGTGATCAGGCCGATGCAGCGATAGTTGGCGTCGACCACCAGCAGCTTCTCGATCCTGTATTGGTGCAGCAGCCGCTTGGCCTCGTCGGTGCTGACGCCCTCGCGCACCGTGATCAGGCGCTCGCGGGTCATCAGCGCGTTCACCGGCATGGTGGTGTCGGTGGCGAAGCGGACGTCACGGTTGGTCAGGATGCCGGCGAGCTTGCCGCTGCCGCGCTCGACCACGGGGATGCCGGAGATTTGGTGCATCGACATCAGTGCGAGGGCGTCGGCCAGCGATTGCTCGGGATGGATGATCACGGGATTGATCACCATGCCCGATTCGAACTTCTTGACCTTGCGGACCTCGTTGGCCTGCGCCTCGGGGTCGAGGTTCTTGTGGATGACGCCGATGCCGCCGGCCTGCGCCATGGCGATCGCCATTGCCGCCTCGGTGACGGTGTCCATCGCCGCCGACATCAAGGGGATGCGGAGATCGATGGTGCGGGTCAGCCGGGTTCGGGTGTCGGTCTGTCCTGGGAGCACGGACGAGGCGGCCGGCTTCAGGAGGACGTCATCGAAGGAGAGCGCTTCCTGAAACTGCATATGCCAACCTCCAGACTGGAGATAAATAAAAAGGCGGCCCCACCTCTCGGAGAGGGCCGCCGGGTTGGCGAGCCCTTATACACACTGGCGCGGCCAAGCCAAGCGCCGTGTCGGCCTCATTTTCCTCCCCCCTGTCTTCGGGGAAGGCGCCCCGTCCGACGCCCTCATCCGCCTCCCCCGTCTTACGGGTCGTCTCACGGGGGAGGTGCCCCGCAAGGGGGCGGAGGGGGAAGGCCGCAAAAGAGATGCTTCAGTTTCCGACGTCGGAATCGGAGAGGTCCCGACGCCCCCTTGCGGGGGTACCTTCCCCGATTACGGGGGAGGAATATGAGACCCGCCCCGGAACCCCGTCGCCACGACATATATCTCCGCCGAGTCGGCGCGGCTGGCTTGCGGCTTCACGTGGCGCACCTTGGCGAAGTCACGCTTCAATTGCTCGAGCAGGGTGCGCTCGGTGCCGCCCTGCAGGACCTTGGCGACGAAGGTGCCGCCGGGCTTCAGGACTTGGCGGGCGAAGTCGTGGGCGGTCTCGGCGAGTGCCATGATGCGCAGATGATCGACCTGGGTGTCGCCGGTCGCCGCGGCCGCCATGTCGCTCAGAACGGCGTCGGCCGGCCCGCCGAGCAGCTCGGTCAGCACGGCCGGCGCGTCGTCGTCGTAGAAATCCTTGGTCAGCACGGTGGCGCCGGCGATCGGCTCGACCGGCGTGATGTCCAGGCCGACCACGACGCCGCCGCTCTTTCCCGGGCCTACTTGGCCCGCGCTACCTTTGCCCGAGCGGCCTTGGCCCGGCCGCACCCGCTCGACGGCGACCTGGGTCCAGCCGCCGGGCGCGGCGCCGAGATCGACGATGCGGGCGCCCGGCTTCAGGAAGCGGAACTGGTCGTCGAGCTGCAGCAGCTTGAAGGCGGCGCGCGAGCGATAGCCGCGCTTCTTCGCCTCGGCGACATAGGGGTCGTTGAGCTGGCGCTGCAGCCAGCGCTGCGAGGAGGCGGTGCGCCCGCGCGCGGTCTTGACCCGCACGGTGGCCTGCCGCCCGGTCGGAATGCTCGAGCCCGACCGGTTGCCTCCCCCCGGTCGGCCCTTGTTGCCTTTGGCCATGACTGCTCAATGCCTGGGGTGGCGGAACGGATCGGCTTCGCGATCGGCCTGGCGCATCAGTTCCATCAGCACGCCCTCGCGCAGGCCGCGGTCGGCGACCCGCACCATCGGCGCCGGCCACTGCCGGCACACCGCCTCCAGGATGGCGCCGCCGGCCAGCGCCAGGTCGGCGCGGTCGTTGCCGATACACGGCACCTCGGTGAGCTCGGCCACCGATTTGACGGAGAGCTGGTCGCAGATGCGCAGAATCGAATCGTGGCCGATGCGCGAGCCGTCGACCAGAACGCGGTTGTAGCGCTTGAGGCCGAGGTGGTGGGCGCTGACCGTCGTCACCGTGCCCGAGGCGCCGATCATCTGGACCTCGCCGCGGGCGATCGCGCCGCCGATCTGGTGCCGGCGGCAGAACGGGCGCAGGTCGGCGCGGATGCGCTCGACCATGCCGTCGTAGCATTCGCGCGTCGCCGGCTGCTCGCGCGGCAGGCCCTTCACGCACGATTCAGTGAGCGACACGACGCCCCACGGCACCGACGTCATGTCGACGATCTCGGTGGCGACGCCGCCCAGCCGGTCGTCGCGGCGGAACACGCGGATCCAGCTCACCTCCGTCGAGCCGCCGCCGATGTCGATCAGCAGGCCAAACGGGATCGCGGCGTCGAGCAGGTTCTCGCAGCTTGCCAGCGCCAGTCGCGCCTCCTCGGCCGGGTTGATGACCTCGAAGCAGAGGCCAGTCCGCTCCTTGACCACGGCCAGGAAATCCTCGCCGTTGCACGCGCGGCGGCAGGCTTCGGTGGCGATGTGGCGGGCCATGGTGACGCGGTTGCGCTCGATCTTGCCGGCGCAGACGGACAGCGCATGCAACGTGCGCTCGATCGCATCGCCACACAGCGCCCCGCTCAGCGCCACCCCTTCGCCCAGCCGGACCGGCCGGGAATAGGCATCGATGACCTGATAGCCGTCGACCGACGCCCTCGCCACCAGGAGCCGGCAATTGTTGGTGCCGAGATCGATGGCGGCAAAAGTGTGCGCGAACCGGCCGCTATGCCAGCCTCCCTTGGTGGGTTCCCCGGCCATTCGCTTACTCTTTTCCTTTTGTCGATGGTAACCGAGGTTACGGTCGGGGGCGAGCCCTTCGCTGAGTGACAATCCGATCTGCGGCCTGTGCATGGATGGGCGATGCCGGTGCCCGGACAGCCGATAGGGTCGAGGCCACCAGCTATGCCCGCTTCTCCCCGCATGGATCGGCGACGCCGGTGCCCGGACAGGCGATGGCCGGTGCGGAGACAGCGATGAACGGGCCGTGGAGAGAGGTCGCTTGCCAAGCCGCGGCAGCGCCGCTAAATGCTGCCGCCTGCCCGCTTGGGGGATAGTTTAACGGTAGAACAACCGGCTCTGACCCGGTTAGTCTAGGTTCGAATCCTGGTCCCCCAGCCAGGGGCTTTCAAAGTCCTCATTGATTTTATTGACTTTTGTCGCTGTTCCCCGAAGGCCCGTAGACCCATTTCGTGGGTCGCGTGGTGGAGCTGGGGCGCGCCACTCGACGGCGCGCATATTCTTCGTTTCAAACATCCCATGAACGCCATCGGAATGGCCTACTCATAAGCGCCAACTTTGCCAAGAGAACGCGTCATGCGCTTGGGAGCGCGCCACTCCGATGGCGCTCTTCTTGGTGATTACACATTCCATGAGCGCCATCGGAGCGGCGCGCTCCCAGCCATGACTCACTCGGGGCAACTGGACCCGGCCACGTTCTCCGGCCGCCCGCTCGAGCAACCGTCGGGGTGGCATTCCGTTGTCGGTGCACAAGCAATCGATGGAGAACGGACCGTGCTGCAGACGACGACGACCCTGGCTGTCCTTGCTGCGCTGGCAACTGCGACGGCAGCGTGTGGCGATCGGCCGGTTGATCGCGCCCTGACGGGCGGCGCCATCGGCGCCGGCGGTGGCGCGCTGATCGGTGCGGCGGCCGGCGCCCCGGTGACCGGTGCGGTGGTGGGCGGCCTCGGCGGCGCGGCCGTCGGCGCTGCGACGGCGCCCGCCAATCGCTGGTAGGCCGGATACCGATCAGGGTTAGGGAGGCTGTGTCGGCGGAGCCGATCAAGGCTGCTTCGTCGACCGGACGGGAACGGCGCGGATCACCGCGCCGTTCACCTCAATATCCACGGTGGGCGGCCGATGCTCCGGTCCCCACTTGCGGCCCTCGACGACATCGACCGGACCCATGGGAAAATTCAACCGCCTGACCACCGCGCCGGGCACGTCCTTGCCCTCGGCGTCGATGACGCATGGCCGGCCCTTGGCAAACTTCGCGAAGTACTTCGCCATCTCGAACGCTCCTGCGCACAGACAAGGTCGCAGGGCTAGCCGAGGCGCGAGCTCATGCCAAACACGAAAAACCGCCCGACCTGCTGACGCCAGGCGAGCGGTCACGGTCCCCTCCCTGCCCGCCCCGGGCGTGCTGAAGCGGGGGGATGATGTTCCCGGGGCGGGCACCGGCGTTTGGGGGGCGCGCCGGTATCGAAGCAATGCGGCTGGCCGCAAAAGGTTCCCGGGGATTCCCAGGATCGGGAATCAAAGGATCGCCCCGGCGGGGATGTGGCAATCTGATGGCCGTGTCCTCGACCTCCGGCAACGGGAGCGCATCATGGCCAGATGGCAGTACAGCAAGGGTCTGCACGATCTCGGCACCGGCTGCTTCGCCTGGCTGCAGCCCGATGGCGGCTGGGGCTGGAGCAATGCCGGGCTCATCAGCGACGGCGACGAGAGCCTGCTGGTTGACACGCTATTCGACCTCGCCCTGACGGGCGAGATGCTGGCCGGCATGCGCGCCGCGGTACCGGCCGCCCGGGCGATCGGCCGGCTGGTCAACACCCATTCCAACGGCGACCACACGTTCGGCAACCAGCTGCTGGCCGGGGCCGAGATCATCGGCTCGCGCGCCTGCGCCGAGGAGATGAAGGCGCGGCCGGCCGAGGAGCTCGCCAGCCTGCAGCGCAACTGGCAGCAGCTCGGTCCGGGCGGCGCCTTCCTGCACGAGGTGATGGGCAGCAGGTTCAAGTGGGACGACGTCGTCAACACGCCGCCAACGCGCGTATTTGACGATGCGCTCGCGCTCACGGTGGGCGACAAGCAGGTGCTGCTGAAGCACGTCGGCCCGGCGCACACGCGCGGCGACGTGCTGGTGCATGTGCCGCAGGATCGTACGGTGTTCACTGGCGATATCCTGTTCGTCGAGGGCCATCCGGTGCTGTGGGCCGGCCCGGTCGACAACTGGGTGGCGGCCTGCGACCTGATCCTGAGCTGGGACGTCGAGACCGTGGTGCCCGGCCACGGGCCGATCACCGACAAGAAGGGCGTGCAAGCGATGAAGGACTACCTGCTCTACATCACGCAGGAGGCGCGCCGCCGCTACGATGCCGGCATGCCGGCGTACCAGGCGGCGCGCGATATCGCGCTCGACCGCTTCGCCGGCTGGGGCGACGCCGAGCGCATGGTGGTGAACGTGGTCTCGCTGTACCGCGAATTCGGCGCATCGTCACAGCCGAGCGTGCTCGAGCTGTTCGGCGAAATGGGCCGCCTGCACGCCGAGCTCAAGGCCAAGTCGGCGACAGCGCATGGCCATGGACACGGCCATGCGCACTGAGGGCGCGTGCGGGCGGCGGCGCGCCCTGAGTCCAGTCATTCGCTGGGAGCGCGCCACGCCATGAGTTTCCTTCGCGCAACGCCCCACATTTTTGTGGCCCCGAGCCGACGCTTGCACACATCAGCCGGGCATGGCAGGCCAGCGCAATGTGCGGACGCTACACCTACGCCCTCACCTGGAAGCAGATCGTCGAGCTCTATCGGCTCACCTTGCCGGAGGAGCCGCCGGACAAGCTGATCGAGAGCTACAACGTGGCGCCGACCCACACGATGCCGATCATCCGGCCGGCGGGGAACGGCCGCGAGATGATCCTCGCCGGCTGGGGCCTCGTGCCGTTCTGGCTGAAGCCCGACCAGCTCGACAAGCGGCCCTACAGCACCATCAACGCGCGGGCCGAGACCATCCAGACCGCAGCAACCTATCGCGAGCCGTTCAGGAAGCGGCGCTGCCTGGTGCCGGCGACCGGCTGGTACGAGTGGCAAAAGGTGGATGCGAAGACGAAGAAGCCCTTTCACTTCGCACCCGTCGCCAAGCCGTTCGCGCTGGCCGGTGTCTACGATGTGTGGCGCGGCGACGGCCGGCCGGCCGTGACGAGCTTCGCCATCGTCACCACCCAGGCAGCGCCCGGCACCGCCGCCTATCACGACCGCATGCCGGTCGTGCTCAGGGAAAGCCAGTTCGAGGACTGGATGCGCCTGCCGCCCGAGGCGGCCGCCGAGATGATGAAGCCCTACCCCGGCGACATCGACGTGTGGGCGGTGACGAACGACGTCGGCAACGTGCGCAACAACCGCCCCGACCTGATGGGCGCCGAGCTTTTCTAGAGCGCGCCCTGCCCTGGCCGCACATGGTCTCCAGCGCGCCTACCCGTTGCTGCGCGACGCGCGCACCGTGCTAGGCTGCGCCAAGAGGAGAACGCCATGGCACAGCTCAGCAACCAACGCATCGCCTGGTTCAACGGCGAGTTCATGCCGGAGAATCAGGTCATGATCCCGTTCCGTGACCGCAGCTGGAAATACGGCGACGGCGCCTTCGACATGACGCGCACCTTCGAGGGCCAGCCGTTCCGGCTCAAGGAGCATATCGACCGCTTCTACCGTTCGCTGCGCTACCTGCAGATCGATCCCGGCATCGGGCCCAAGGAGATGGTGGCGCACAGCGAGGAGGTCGTGGCGCGCAACGAGCACCTGCGTCCCGCGATCGGCGACTGGTGGGTCGGCCAGAGGGTCAGCCGCGGCGTCGACGCCGTCGGCGACGAAGGCTGGGACCACACCGGTCCCAATGTCGTGATCGAGGTGCTGCCGCTGCCGCTTGCCGCCCGGGCCAGGATGTTCCGCGACGGCGCCGAGGTGATCACCACGACGACGCCGCGCACTGCGCCCTCGATGCTCTCGCCGCGCGCCAAGACGCACAACTACCTCAACATGATCATGGCCGAGAAGCCGGTGAAGGCGATGCGTCCCGATGCCTGGGCGATCCTGTTCGACGAGCACGGCAACCTCGCCGAGGGACTGGGCAGCAACATCTTCATCGTGCGCGAGGGCCAGCTGTTCACGCCCTCGGAGCGCTACGTGCTGCCGGGCGTCAGCCGCCAGATGACCATGGACATGGCGAAGAAGCTCGGCATCGCCTGCACGGCCGGCGACATCGACCTGTTCGACGCGGCCAATGCCGAGGAGATGTTCCTCACCTCGACCAGCCTCTGCATCCTGCCGGTCAGGAGCTTCAACGGCGCGCCCGTCGCCGACGGCAAGACGCCGGGCCCGATCACCAGGAAGCTGATCGACGCCTACTCGAAGGACGTCGGCTGTGATTTCGTGGGCCAGTACCTCAAGTTCCTGCAGTAGCAGTGGGCGCCCCCGGCGCACGTCCTCCTCCCCAGCGTCGCCGGAAGCGGAGCCTGGGGCGGTGCCCCGTCATACGGGACGAAGAGGTCATGCTCATGCCGGACCGCGGGCGGGACGCCCGCGGTCCGGCATGAGCATGACCTCTTCGTCCGCGAAGACGCTTCGGCGTCGCTCAGCACAAGCGCGAACACCTCCCCAGCTCCGCTGGCGAGCAAGATGAGGGCCATGCGCACCTGGACCGTGAAGCCGTCGGCTGACGGCCGCGTCGTCGCACCGGACGAACGCCTGCCGTGGCCGCAGACGCTGGTGCTCGGAGTCCAGCACGTGCTGGCGATGTTCGGCGGCACGGTGCTGGGGCCCCTGCTCATGGGCTTCGATGCGAACGTCGCCATCCTGATGAGCGGCGTCGGCACGCTGATCTTCTTCGTCGCGGTGGGCGGCAAGGTGCCGAGCTATCTCAGCTCCTCCTTTTCCTTCATCGCCGCCGTCGCGGCGGCGACGGGCTATGCCGGCCAGGGGCCCAATGCGTCGATCGACGTCGCCCTGGGCGGCATCATCGTGTGCGGCGCGGTCTATGCGCTGATCGGCGTCGTCGTGATGGCGAGCGGCACGGGCTGGATCGAGCGCCTGATGCCCCCCGTGGTGACCGGATCGATCGTCGCGACGATCGGGCTCAACCTGGCATCGGTGCCGATCAAGACCATGGGCTCCACGGCGTTCGACGCCTGGGTGCAGGCCATGACCTTCCTGTCGGTCGGCCTCGTAGCCGTGTTCACGACGGGACTGGTGCAGCGACTCCTGATCCTGGTGGGCCTCGGCGTAGCCAGCCTGGTCTATGCCGTGCTCACCAACGGGCTGGGCTGGGGACCGCCGATAGACGCCAGCCTGATCGCCAACGCGGCATGGTTCGGCGTGCCGCATTTCACCGCGCCGAGGTTCGAGGGGCGGGCGATCTTCCTCATCCTTCCGGTGGCGGCGATCCTGGTCGCCGAGAACCTTGGCCACCTGAAGGCCGTCGGCGCGATGACCGGGCGCAACATGAATGCCTACATCGGCCGCGCCTTCGTTGGCGATGGCCTCGCCACCGTGGCATCGGCCGCGGTCGGCGGCACCGGAGTCACGACCTACGCCGAGAACATCGGCGTCATGGCGGCGACGCGCGTCTACTCGACCGTGCTGTTCGTGGTGGCGGCGCTGTTCGCCATCCTGCTCGGCTTCTCACCCAAGTTCGGCGCGCTGATCCACACCATCCCGCTGCCCGTGATGGGGGGCGTTGGCATCGTGATCTTCGGCCTGATCGCCCTCGCCGGCATGCGCATCTGGGTCGACAACCGCATCGACTTCACCGACAGCCGCAACATGATGGTGGCCGGCATCACCCTGATGCTGGGCGCCGGCGACTTCACCCTGTCCTTCGGCACCTTCTCGATGGCCGGCATCGGCACCGCCACCTTCGGCGCATTGCTGCTGCACGGGTTGTTGAGCCTGCGGAAGTGACATCTCCTCCCCGGCGTCTTCGCCAGGGAAACACCCGCCCAGCCCTCGGGCGCGCACCACGATGCCGAGAAGTTCGGGCCGGTACCCGCCTCGATCTTCATGGGAGGTGTCGCCGTCTGCGGCGACCTGCCTCCGCCTGGCCGCGCGAAGCCGCTTCGGCTTCGCGCGGCCAGGCGGAGGGCCATGACCCAATCCCGGCTGGTGATGCTCCCGGCTCCATCGGCCCGACCGCGAAGGCGTGCACGAAGGTGCTGGCCACGGTGACCGGCGAGAGGTCGGCCGGATTGTACGATAGCTGGCGGTAGACATGCGGATAAACCGTCATGGTCGAAGCCGGCGTCACCAGCATGGCGCGGCCATCGGGCGGCGAGGTCTTGAGTGCATCGACGGCGATGCGTCCCGCCGCTCGGCGCGATACTGGGCAACCCGCCCCGTCCTGACAAATCCCGACACTGCCTCGCACGTTCGGCTGCGAGACTCCCCCGCCGCCAAGGCGTATAATGCGGGCGTGGTGGATCGCAGTTCCTCGTGACCGGCGACCGCTTGGGCGTCATGGCACGTCGGGCCTGCGACCTTGGGACGAGCGTTCGCAAGGAGGTAAGCATGGCCACGCATGACCACATCCGAAATCCCGTCGAATGGGGCTGGGACCAGCTGAAGCAGGTCGGTCACGCCATGGGGTCGGCGGCTCATTCGATGGAGGGCACCTGGGAGGCGCGCGACACCGCGCCGCCCGTCGTCCGCCGCATTGGCCTCGCCGACCTGCGCGACTCGCTGGTCCAGGGCGCGCGCGACTTCGAGGCGTGCCGGACCGACGTCATCTTCCTGTGCCTCCTCTATCCGGTCGCCGGCCTGATCATGGCGCGCATCGCCTTCGACTACGGCCTGCTGCCGCTGATCTTCCCGCTGGTCTCTGGCTTCGCGCTGATCTCGCCGCTGTTCGGTGTCGGTCTCTACGAGATCAGCCGCCGCCGCGAACGCGGCGCCGAGACCACGTGGACGGACGTGTTCGGCGTCCTGCGCTCGCCGGCGCTGGGCTCGATCGCCGTGCTCGGCTCGCTGCTGCTCGCGCTGTTTGCGCTCTGGCTGTTCGCGGCGAACCTGCTCTACACCGTGACGCTGGGCCCCGATGCGCCGGTGTCCGCCCTGGCGTTCGCCCGCGATGCCGTCAGCACGCCGGAAGGCTGGACGATGATCATCGTTGGCGTCGGACTCGGTTTCCTGTTCGCGCTGGCCGTGCTGGTTATCAGCGTGGTGTCGTTCCCGCTGCTGCTCGACCGCGACGTCGGCGTCGCCACCGCGATCCGGACCTCGTTCCGCGCCGTCGTGCAGAATCCGCTGCCGATGGCGGCATGGGGGCTGATCATCGCCATCGGCCTGGTGATCGGCACGATCCCGCTGCTCGTCGGGCTCGCCATCGTGCTGCCGGTCCTCGGCCACGCCACGTGGCACCTATATCGCAAGGTGGTGACGCGCTGATTGTGCTCGCCTCCCCCGTATTCGGGGGAGGGATTCGAGTTGTGTCCTCGCCCCGAATTACTCCTCCGCCTCGAATTCGACCAGCTCGGCGCCCTCGGCGACCTGCTCGCCGACGGTGTAGCGCAGAATCTTGACCTTGCCGTCCATCGGCGCGGCGAGGGTGTGCTCCATCTTCATCGCCTCGAGCACGAGCAGCGGCTGGCCCTTGCTCACGCTGTCGCCGACCTTCACCCGCAGATCGATGATCTTGCCCGGCAGCGGCGCGCGCACGGCGGCCTCGCCCGAGGCGGCGGCCTCGTACTGCGTCACGTCGAACGGATCGACGAGGCGCAGCCGACGGCTGGCGCCATCGGCGAACACGGTGTAGTCGATGCCGTCGCCCGTCGGGCGGCGCACCACGGAGGCTGTGAACGTATCGTCTGCCAGGCGGATGGCGAGCCTGTCCTCCTCGAGACGCCGGACCTCGGCATCGATGGCCCCGCCCGGCAGCTCGAGCCGGACGCCGCCGGCCCGCCGGCGGCGCGCGATTACCGTGACCTCGCGCTCGCCGTCCCTCCAGCGCACCTCGTCGTGCCCGTCGTCGAGCAGCCGGAAAGCGTTCTGCCGGGCCCACGGCGACCACGGATCGCCGGACGCCTGCGCGGCCCTGTCCGTGGCCTCCTGCCATTCGACCAGCCGCGCCAGCGTGGCGACCGCGAGCGCTCGATCGTCAGCCGGCTGGAGTTTGGCGAACAGCGTGTCGCGATGGCGCTCGATGAAGCCCGTGTCGACCTCGCCGCCGACGAAGGCCGGATGCGCACACAGCGCCTTCAGGAGCGCCGCATTGGTTGTCACGCCGACCACCTCGGTCTCGCCCATCAGGGCCGCCATGCGGCGCAGTGCCGACGGTCGGTCGCGATCGTGCACGATCACCTTGGCGATCATGGGATCGTAGAACGGCGTGACAGTGTCGCCCTGGCGCACGCCGGTGTCGACGCGCACGTGCGGCCCCTCTTCGGGCAGGCGGAGATGGACCAGGGTGCCGGTCGACGGCAGGAAGTTGCGCGCCGGATCCTCGGCATAGAGCCGGACCTCGACGGCATGGCCGTCGATGTGGAGCTGGTCTTGCGCGAGCGGCAACCTGCCGCCCGCCGCCACGATCAGCTGCCATTCGACCAGGTCCTGACCGGTAACGGCCTCGGTCACCGGATGCTCGACCTGCAGCCGGGTGTTCATCTCCATGAAGTAGAAGGTGCCGTCCTGATTGGCGATGAACTCGACGGTGCCGGCGCCCTGGTAACCGATCGCCCTGGCCGCCGCGACTGCCGCCTCGCCCATCGCCTTGCGGCGCGCCGGGTCCACGGCCGGCGCCGGCGCCTCCTCGATCACCTTCTGATGGCGGCGCTGGATCGAGCAGTCCCGCTCGAACAGGTAGACGCAGTTTCCGTGGCTGTCGGCGAAGACCTGGATCTCGATGTGGCGCGGCCGCGTCAGGTACTTCTCGACCAACACGTGGTCGTCGGCGAAGGAAGCCTTTGCCTCGCGCTTGGCGCCCGCCAGCGCGTCGACGAATTTGGCCGCATCCTCGACCACGCGCATGCCCTTGCCGCCGCCGCCGGCCGACGCCTTGATCAGCACCGGATAACCGATCCGCTCCGCTTCGCGCGCTAAAAGGTCGGCCGACTGGACGTCGCCGTGATAGCCCGGCACCAGCGGCACCCGGGCCTTCTCCATGATCTTCTTGGCCTCGCTCTTGGAGCCCATGGCATGGATCGCCGCGGGTGGCGGGCCGATGAACACGATGCCCGCCTTGCCGCAGGCCTCGGCGAAGCCGGGATTCTCGGACAGGAAGCCGTAGCCCGGATGGATCGCCTGGGCGCCGGCACGGTGCGCCGCCTCGATCAGCCGATCGCCCACCAGGTAGCTGTCACGCGCCGGCGACGGTCCGATATGGACGGCCTCGTCGGCCATCGCGACATGGCGCGCGCTGCGGTCGGCATCGGAGTAGACGGCCACGGTCTTGATGCCGAGCCGCCGCGCCGTCTTGATTACGCGGCAGGCGATCTCGCCGCGATTGGCGATCAGGATCTTGGAGAACATCAGACCGCCCACCTTGGCTTGCGCTTTTCCAGGAACGCCTTCATGCCCTCGATCGCCTCGTCCGTCGTGCATTGGTTGGCGACGTGCTCGCCCAGGAAGTCGGCCACCTCGGCATCGTGCGGCACGGCATTGACCGCGGTGATCAGCTGCTTGACCAGGCTCTGCACCGACGGCGCGCTGAGCTTCAGCTCGCCGGCCAGCGTGGCGATGGCCTCGTCGAGCTCATCCGCCTCCACCACCTGATCGACCAGGCCGAGCCTGAGCGCCGTCGCCGAGTCGAACAGGCCGCCATGCATCAGGAGCTGGCGTGCGACGCGCGGGCCGACTGCCTGGATCAGCACCGGAATCGCGATCCCCGCCAGCAGGCCGTTGCGCGCCGAGGTCAGCCCGAAGCGGGCCGAGGACGCGGCGATGGCGAAGTCGCAGGCCAGCATCAGACCGATGCCGCCGCCCACCGCCGACCCGTGCACGCGCGCGATCGACGGCTTGGGAAAATCGTAGACCGCCTGCACGGCGCCCATCATCACATCGGCACCGACCCGGCGGGTGATGGCGTCGAGCCCGGGCCAGGTCAGCACCCAGTTGAAATCGCCCCCGGCCGAGAAGGACCGTCCCTCGGCGGCCAGCACCATGACGCGCACGCCGTCGTCGGCGGCGAAGGCTTCGATCGCCTCGATGATCGCCCGCGCGGTGTCGCCGTCGAAGGCGTTCATCTCCTGTGGTCGGTTCAGGGTCAGGGTGGCGATCCCGCCGGCGACCGCCGTCTTCACGATAGTGGTCATCGCCCGATCACATCCGGAAGACGCCGAAGCGGGTCGCCCCGATCGGCTGGTTCATCGCCGCCGAGAGGCCGAGCGCCAGCGCCATGCGCGTGTCGACCGGGTCGAGGATGCCGTCGTCCCACAGCCGCGCCGTGGCGTAGTATGGATGACCCTCGCGGTCGTAGGCCTCGCGGATCGGCTGCTTGAACGTCTCCTCGTCCGCCTTCGACCAGGTGCCGCCACGCGCCTCGATGTTGTCGCGACGCACCGTGGCGAGCACGCTCGCCGCCTGCTCGCCCCCCATCACCGAGATGCGCGCACTCGGCCACATCCACAGGAAGCGCGGTCCGTAGGCGCGGCCGCACATGCCGTAGTTTCCGGCGCCGTAGCTGCCGCCGACGATCACCGTGAATTTCGGCACGTTCACGGTCGACACCGCGGTCACCATCTTGGCACCGTCGCGGGCGATGCCGCCGGCCTCATACTTGCGGCCGACCATGAAGCCCGTGATGTTCTGCAGGAACAGCAGCGGAATGCCGCGCTGGCCGCACAGCTCGATGAAGTGCGAGGCCTTGAGCGCCGATTCGTTGAACAGGATGCCGTTGTTGGCGACCACGCCGACCGGATAGCCCCAGATGCGGGCGAAGCCGGTGACGATGGTCGTGCCATAGAGATGCTTGAACTCGTCGAGCTCGCTGCCATCGACCAGGCGGGCGATCACCTCGCGCATGTCGAAAGGCGTGCGGTTGTCGGATGGCACGACGCCGTAGAGCTCCTCGGCGGCGTATTTCGGCTCGCGCGGCTCGAGCAGCGAGACTGAGGGCTGCTTCTTCCAGTTGAGGTTGGCGACGATGCGCCGTGCCATGCCGAGCGCGTGGCTGTCGTTCTGCGCGTAGTGATCGGCGACACCGGACGTGCGGGCATGGACGTCGGCGCCGCCCAGATCCTCGGCGCTCACGATCTCGCCGATCGCGGCTTTCACCAGCGGCGGACCGGCGAGGAAGATGGTGCCCTGCTTACGCACGATGACTGTCTCGTCGCTCATCGCCGGCACGTAGGCGCCGCCCGCCGTGCACGAGCCCATCACGACGGCGACCTGGGGGATGCCCTGCGCCGACATGTTGGCCTGATTGTAGAAGATGCGGCCGAAATGGGTCTTGTCGGGAAACACGTCCGGCCACTGCGGCAGGTTGGCGCCGCCGGAATCGACGAGATAGATGCAGGGCA
The DNA here is from genome assembly GCF_050185545.1 of Reyranella sp. Classification (GTDB taxonomy): domain Bacteria; phylum Pseudomonadota; class Alphaproteobacteria; order Reyranellales; family Reyranellaceae; genus Reyranella. The sequence goes on from NZ_JBFWZI010000001.1 coordinate 63,143, forward strand.
GGCGATTCTCCATCGCCACTTCCTGTGCGCGGAGATGCTTCTTCACCGTCATCGGATAGTAGGTGCCGCCCTTCACCGTGGCGTCGTTGCACACGATCACGCATTCGACGCCGCTCACCCGACCGACGCCGGTGATCACGCCCGATCCCGGCGCCTCATTGTCGTACATGTCGAGGGCGGCGAGCGGCGACAGCTCGAGGAACGGCGACCCCGGATCGAGCAGCGCCCGTACGCGCTCGCGCGGCAGCAGCTTGCCGCGCCCGACGTGCCGCTTGCGCGACTCCTCGCCGCCGCCCAGCCGCACCTCGGCGGTGCGCCGGCGCAGATCCTCGACCAGGCCACGCATGGTCTCGGCATTACGCTTGAAGGTGTCGGAACGGGTGTCGACTTGCGATGAAAGGATCGTCATGTGCGGGCCAAACTGCCCGGCCGCGCGAGGACGTGCAAGGCACGTCTTCCGGACCGCGGGCGTCTCGCCCGCTCTTCCTCATGAGCGGGCGAGACGCCCGCGGTCCATATGAGAATGCGCTACGGCAGCCTTGACAGTGTCCGCCAGCCGACGTTCTGGCCGATGAAGGCGCGCTGGTTGGCGAGGGCTGCGGCGAAATCGGCATCGCGGTCGGCCTCCTCCTTCAGCACGATGTCGGACTTGGCGCGGAATGCCTTCATCAGCTCGGGCGACCATTGCCGGATAACGACGCCGGAGGCACGCAGCTTGTCGATTGCCAGCCCCTGCATGTGCGGCGAGCGGCTCAGCATCCAGGCGATGTTGGCGCGGCAGGCGGTCTCGATCTGCGCGCGCAGGGTGGCCGGCAACCCCTCCCACTTGTCCTTGCGCATGAGGAAATCGAGCAGCGCCGACGGTTGCTGCCAGCCCGGCACGTAATAGGGCAGGCCGAGCTTGTCGAAGCCGAGCGCGGCATCAATCGACGGCGTCGACATCTCGCCGCCATCCACCGTGCCCTGCTGCAGCTTGTAGAAGAACTCACCCGGCGGCAGAGGCACCAGCGTCGCGCCGAGCCGCGCCATCACCTCGCCGGCGAAGCGCCCGTAGCGCAGCCGCAGGCCCTTGAGATCGGCCACGCCGTTGAGATCGCCACGGAACCAGCCACCGCCCTTGGCGCCCTGGATGCCACAGGGAATGCCGGCCACGCCGAGCTTGTCGTAGGCGTCGCGATGGATGCGGCTGCCGTCGCCCTCCAGCATCCAGGAGGTCATGTCCTCCGGGCCGGGACCGAACGGAACGGTGGCGAACACCCCGAAGACCGCCGCCTTGTTGGCGGCATAGCCCGACCAGGTAAAGGCCGCCTCGAGGTCACCGTTGACGATGGCGTCGACCATGTCGCCGGTCGAGGCGATGCGACCCGGCTCGACGATCTTGATCGCGAGCCCGCCGCCCGACATCTGCTTCACGGAGCGGGCAAAAACCCGTACGGCCTCGCCGGACCCGGGCAAAGCCGGGTTGAAGGCGGTCTGCATGTGCAGCAGCCGCTTGGCAATTGGGGCGGCATCGATGCGCTTCTCGAGGGGCTTGTCCTTGTCCCCCGCAACGGCGCTCTCCATCGCCACCAGCATTGCAGCGGCGAGGCCGACAACGGCAAAGATTTTACGGCGCACGACCGACCATCCGTCGCCCGGCTCTCCCAAGCCCCCAAAGCCGCTTCTGCGGCCCTTTTCAGTCCGGGTGAGTTTTGCACGACCCCGGCGCGGGAACAAGGGTAAGGCAGGCCCTACAATGTTGCCAATCCCCGGCCGATCAGGATGCGCTGAACGTCGCTGGTCCCCTCGTAGATCTGGCAGACCCGAACGTCGCGCCAGATCTTCTCTACCAGGTAGTCCGAAACGTAGCCGTAGCCGCCGTGGACCTGAATTGCAGCCGAGCACACCTCCTCGGCCATCTCGGAGGCATATAGCTTGGCCATTGCGGCCTCCGTGAGGCAGGGGCGGCCAGCGTCGCGCAACGTTGCCGCATGCAGCACCATCTGGCGCGCCACGGCGATGCGGGTGGCCATGTCGGCCAGCCTGAATTGCACGGCTTGGTGGTTGACGATCTTGGTCCCAAAGGCCTCGCGGTCGTTGGCGTAGGCCCGGGCGGCCTCGAAGGCAGACCGCGCCATGCCCACGGCCTGGGCCGCGATCCCGATCCGTCCGGCTTCCAGATTGGCCAGTGCAATGCGATAGCCCTCCCCCTCGCCGCCCAGCAGGGCGTCGGCGCCGACCTGGCACTCTTCAAAGGCGATCTGGCAGGTGTCGGACGATTTCTGGCCGAGTTTCTTCTCGACGGATGCGACGCGATAACCCGGCGTCCGTGTCGGCACGATGAAACAGGAGATGCCGCGCCTGGGGACGGTCGGGTCGCTGACGGCGAACACCAGGGCCACGTCGGCCGTCCGGCCGGAGGTGATGAACTGCTTGACCCCGTTCAGCACCCAGCCGTTGCCGCGGCGTTCCGCCCGAGTCCTGAGGTTGGATGCGTCCGACCCGGCGTGCGGCTCGGTGAGGCAGAAGGCGCCGAGCATCTCGCCCCTGGCCAGCGGCTTCAGCCACCGCTCCTTCTGCTCGGGAGAGCCGTAGGCCATCAGCGCGGCGCAGTCCGGCGAGTTGTTGACGCTCATCACCGTCGACAGGCCCCCGTCGGCGGCGGCGATCTCCTCGAGCGCCAGCACGTACGACACCATGTCGGCACCGGCACCGCCCCATTCGGCGGGCACGCACATGCCGAGGAAACCGAGTTGGCCCATCTCGGCCAGCAGCCCCCGCGGGATCTCGCCGGCTGCCTCCCATTCACGAACATGCGGCGCGACCTTGTCCTGGGCGAACGCGCGCGCCGTGTCGCGGATCAGGGTTTGTTCTTCACTGAGCAGCATCGGGCGGAGAGGTCCTTTGAATCTTCATTCTGGATCATGCTCTTCCGGACCGCGGGCGTCCCGCCTGCTCATGATCATGACATGAGCGGCCGGAACGCCCGCGGTCCGGGAAGAGGACTAGCGCCGGCTCAACAGTCGCGCGCGCTGGCGCTGCCAGTCGCGATCCTTGATTGCCTGGCGCTTGTCGTGCGCCTGCTTGCCGGTGACCAGGGCGATCTCGATCTTGGCGCGGCCACGCGGGTTGAAATAGACCTGCAGCGGCACGACGGTACGGCCTTCGCGCTGGATGGCCCCGATCAGCTTATTGATCTGCTTCCTGTGCAGCAGCAGCTTGCGCGGCCGCCGCGGCTCATGATTGAAGCGGTTGCCGGCGGCGTATTCGGGAATGTGCGCGTTGACCAACCACGCCTCGCCGCCCTGCTCCGTGATGTAGGACTCGGCAATGGTCGAGCGCCCACCGCGCAGGGACTTGACCTCGGTTCCGGTCAGCGCCAGCCCGGCCTCGAAGGTCTCGTCGATGAAGTAGTTGTGCCGCGCCTTGCGGTTCTGGGCCACCACGGTGCGGCCCAGGTCCGGTGCCTTCGCCAAGAATATGCCTCTGCTCGAACCGGCCTAGTTGATCAACCCGGCATGCACCATGGCGTCGCGCACCTGCTTCTTGGTGGCGTCCGTGCATTGCACCAGCGGCAGGCGCAGCTCGGCGCTCGCCTGTCCCAGCAGCTCCGCGCCGTACTTGACCGGTGCCGGGCTGGTCTCGACGAACAGCGCCTTGTGCAGCGGCATGAGGCGATCCTGGATCTCGAACACCTTGTCGAGGTCGCGCTTCTTCCACGCATCGTGCATGTCGCCGCACAGGCGCGGCGCGACATTGGCCGTCACCGAGATGCAACCGTCGCCGCCCTGCGCCAGGAAGCCCACGGCGCTCGCGTCCTCGCCGGAGAGCTGCAGGAAGCCCTTCTTGGCGCGCAGCTTGGTGAGGGTCGGACGCGCCATGTCGTAGCTCGCGTCCTTTATGCCGATGATGTTGCGGACCTGCGAGAGGCGCACGACCGTGTCGACCTGCATGTCGCCACCGGTGCGCGGCGGTACGTTGTACAGCAGGATCGGAATATCGACCGCCTCGGCCACCGCCTTGAAGTGCTGGAACAGGCCTTCCTGAGTCGGCTTGTTGTAGTACGGCACGACCAGCATGGCGGCGTCGGCGCCGGCCTTCTTGGCATGCCGGGTGAGCTCGATCGCCTCTTCGGTCGAATTCGAGCCGGTGCCGGCGATCACCGGCACACCCGTGCCCTTGGCGGTGGCAATGCAGATGTCGATCACCCGCTTGTGCTCATCGGTGCTCAGCGTCGGCGATTCGCCGGTCGTGCCGCACGGCACGAGGCCGTCGGTGCCTTCCTTGATCTGCCAGGCGATGAACTTCTCGAAGCCCTTTTCGTCCACGGCACCCTTGCTGAACGGGGTGATGAGCGCGACGAGCGACCCGGTGAACATGGCTTCCCCTCCGAATTCTTGTGGAAAGAATCACTCTAGGCCTCGCACCAGAACCCTGCAAGGCAACTTGCCATTGTGATGCCGCATCTCCCTGCCTACGATTCCTGGCGTGAAAAAGCTTCGATACCCCCTCATCCTGGTGGCTGCCGTCCTGGCAGCCAGCCCGACGCTCGCCCAGCAAGGTGCGCCGGATACCGGACTGCGCCGCGGATCGGCGGACAAGCCGCAGGTCGGCGCGACGAAGCCCGGCGCCGGCGCACCTCTTGCCTCGTCTGAACCGGGCACACCATCGCAGGCCGTCGGCCCCTACAAGCCGTTGACCGAAGCGGAGACGGCCGCCTTCGCCGCCGCCCTCAAGGCGATCGACCAGGGTCGCTACGGCGATGCCCGGGCGATGGTCGCGAACTTCGGCAATTCCCTTCTCTCGCGCTACGTCGACTGGAGCATCCTGCGCACAGCACCCCGCCCCGAGGCCGCCTTCGGAGCGACCTGGCGGTTCCTGCGCGAGAATCCCGACTGGCCGGAGCCGGAAGTGCTGCGCCGCCAGGCGGAGGACCGCATCGGCCCCGAACACCCGCCCGCCGAGGTCGTCCGTTACTTCACCGCCTTCCCGCCGCTCACCAGCACCGGACACATGCGCCGTCTGGAGGCGGCGCAGGCGGCGAGCCCGGGCGATGTCCAGCGCTTCGCCAGCAACAGCTGGCAGATCGCCACCTTCCGCAGCGCCGACGAGAACGATTTCCTCAACCGCTACGGACAGCTGCTGAAGGGAACCGATCACATCGCCCGCTTCGACCGCATCCTGCGCAGCGGTCGCCCGCAGGTGGCGCGCGACCTGGTTCCGAAGCTGCCCCCCGACTATCAGCCGGTGGCCGAGGCGCGACTGGCGATGACGACGAAGGCCGCCGACGCGCCCAAGCTGGTCCTCGCCTTGCCGGCGGCGCGCTTCAACGATCCGGCGCTCGCCCTGGAGCGTCTCCAATGGCTGCGCCGGACCGGCAATCTCGATGCTGTCAAGGCGCTGTTGATGGGGCCGCCTACCGTGCCCCAGACAGAGGCGTGGTGGAACGAACGCAACCAAATGGCGCGCGAGCTGCTGGCGGCAGGACGCGCCGGCGATGCCTATGCGCTCACGCTACCGCATGGCTTCACCAAGGGCATCGCTTTTGCGGAGGCCGAGTTCCTCGCCGGCTGGATCGCGCTCCGTCATCTCAAGCGCCCGGCCGACGCGCTGAAACACTTCCAGACGCTGTACGACGGCGTAAGCAGCGACAGCTGGCGCAGCCGCGGCGCCTATTGGCTGGGCCGCACGCACGAGGCGGCCAACCGCAGCAAGGAAGCGAACGACTGGTACGGTCGTGCCGCCCCGTTCGGCCAGACGTTCTATGGCCAGCTTGCGGCCCGCAAGCTGCCGGCCGGCGCGAGCCGCCTGCCGAGCGACCCGGTGGCGACGCCGGCCGATACCCAATCGCTTGCCGGCCGCGAGCTCGCGACCGTGGCGCGCCATCTCGGCGAGGCCGGCGACTACGATCGCGCCCGTCCCTTTCTGCTTCGCCTCGCGCGCCTGATCACGGCGCCGGGAGAGACCGCGCTGCTCTCGCAGCTCGCGCTCGAGCTCAAGCAGCCGGACGTCGGACTCACCATCGCGCGACGCGGCGTCCAGAACGGCGTGGTGCTGTTCGACGCAGCCTTCCCGGTGGTCGATCTCGGCCAGACCGGTTCGATCGAACGGGCGCTGGCGCTCGCCTTGACCCGCCAAGAAAGCTCTTTCAATGCGACGGCCGTCTCCTCGTCGGGCGCACTCGGCCTGATGCAACTCCTGCCCGGCACGGCCCGCGACGTTGCCGGCCGGCTCAAGATCCCCTTCATCCAGGAAAAGCTCACGCGCGATCCGGCGTACAACGTGCAGATCGGCAGTCAATATCTTGCCGAGATGCTGAAGCGCTTCGGCGGCTCCTACGAGCTCGCGGCGGCCGCCTACAATGCCGGCCCCAACCGCGTGGCGCGCTGGCTGAACACGATGGGCGATCCGCGCAACGGCAAGATCGACATGGTCGACTGGATCGAGACGATCCCGTTCCGAGAGACCCGCAACTACGTCCAGCACATCATGGAAGGCGTGGTCGTGTACCGCGACCGGCTGATCGGCCCGTTCCGGCCGGTGCCACCGGCGGCGGGACGCTCCTGAACGGCGGTGACCAGCGAAATCAATCGGCGCTCCAGGCCAAGAGCGTCAACCCGGGGATGTCCGAGTAGTCGTCGCCATTCATCGTCACGAGCGTCGCGCGATGAACAAGAGCTTGGGCTGCGATCGTTCGATCGAGCAGCTTTCGTCGTGAGTATCCAGCAGCCTCGACGATCGATCTGAACGCATCTGCCGTGGCAGCATCAAAGGCGACCGCGGGTATCGCCTCCAAGATCGCGTCGAGGCGGGCACGGCGAAGACGCGCGACCGCCGGATTTCGATACACGCCGCCTCCGAGCTCGACACGACTAACGATCGACATCAAAGCCGCATCCGTAAGGGCACCGACCCTCGCTGTTACCCAATGGTCACCATCGCGAAGGTGGATAATGACATTCGTATCCAGCAGAATCGTCATCGCCTAAAGGCTCGGCCGCTCGGGCAGCTCCTCATTGTCTCTCGATTCGACGGAGGGTGGCACACGCAGAAACTTGAGGCGATTGATCATCTCACTTATCGACGTTCTCATCGGAGAAATCGTCATGACGTCGCCGGAGCAAACAATCTCGAGCTCGACGCCTTCGCCGAAGGCCACATCACGCGGCAAGCGAAGCGCTTCGCTATTGCCGCTGCGAAACGTACGTGTACGGACTTTTGGCATGCTACGGCCCACTTGGATATATCCGTATAAACACCTCGGTACGGGAGGCTTCAACCCAGCGCAGAAGCGAAGAGAGCCGGCCCGAAAGCAGCGCAGCAGGCTTGTAGTCTTGGCACTCGGCTGCGGCAGCTAGGGCCTGCAGCACAACTTAGCGACTGATCCTTCCTACTGTGTCGGCAGGCAACGGTCCCTTGTTCACGGCCGTGATGGCGGCCTCGAGCTGGTCGAGGGTCGAGTACCCCACCAGCATGGTCGACACGGCGGGATGGGCGATCACGAAGCGCTGGGCGAGCTCGGTCAGATCGCTCGAGCCGCTCTCGCGGACCAGCGGCTCGAGCTCCTTGGCCCGCGCGACATCGGCGGCGAAGCTTGGCGCGGAGCCGATCGGGGCGACTGACTGCATGGCAAGCGGATGGCGCTCGGTGGTGCCCGAGAGGGCGCCGCCGGCGAGCGCGCGGATGACGATGGCGCCCATGTCGGCCGCCCTCACTTTGTCGAACAGCCGGCCGTAATCCTGACCCGGGGCACCCTTGGCCAACGGCCCGCCGGCGCTGGGGTTGAGGGCGTTGTAGACAACCTGGATGGTATCGAAGAGCTTCGACTCGATGGCGCGGTGCAGCGCCGCCGTCTCGCCGACGCCGCTGAAACCAATGAACCGCGTCTTGCCGGCCTTCCTGAGCTTCTCGAGCGCGGGCACAACCTGCTCGAGCGCCAGGTCGATCGCGAGCTTGTCGCCGCCATCGGTGGCGACCAGCGAATTGTGCAGCTGGAACAGATCGACATGGTCGCGTCCCATGCGGCGCAGGCTGTCCTCCATGCCCTGGACAATGCCCTTGCCGATATCGGCGCGATGCTCGGCGCGCAGCCTGACCTTGGTACCGACCACGACGTCTGCCTTGAGCGCCTTCAGCACGCGGCCGAGATTGCGTTCGGATTCACCGTCGCCGTAAAGCGCTGCGGTGTCGAAATAGTTGATCCCGGCCTCGATGGCGCGCGCCGCGGCGCGCTCCTGGTCCTCCGGCCGTCCCTTGGTGAACAATCCACCGACGGCGCCGGCACCGTAGCCCAACACCGAGACGTTCAGGCCCGTGCGGCCCAGCCTGCGCATTTCCATGTCAGCCCTCACCTTGGATCTTGACCTTGCGGCTCTCGTTGTCGACCACGACATGGTTGTCGTAGTAGGTCAGCCTACGGTCATCGCCCGTCTGGAGCAAATCTGTCGGGAGCGAATCCCTCGGGAGAAAATCATGAGCAAAGACCTTGCCGGCATCGAGCTCTGCGTGTTCGACGCCTACGGCACGCTGTTCGATTTCAATTCGGCGGTCGCCCGGCATCGTACGGCCATCGGTCCCAGCGCCGACGCCTTGTCCGACCTGTGGCGCAGCAAGCAGATCCAGTACACCTGGTTGCGCAACGGCATGGGCGCTTATGCCGAATTCTGGCAAGTGACGGGCGAAGCGCTCGACCATTGCCTCGCCGTTCATGGCATCACGGATCCGGGCGTGCGGCAGAAGTTAATGGGCGCCTACCTCGCGCTCGATCCGTTCCTCGAAGTCCCGGCCACGCTCGAGACCTTGCGTCGCGCGGGCAAGCGACTCGCCATCCTGTCCAACGGCAATCCCGCGATGCTCGCGCCTATGGTCGAAGCATCGGGCCTTTCCGATCGCTTCGAAGCGGTGCTGAGCGTCGACGAGGCGGGCGTGTTCAAGCCGGACCCCAGGGTCTACCGCCTGGTCGAGGCGCGCTCCGGGGTGAAGCCGGCGCATGTTTGCTTCCTGTCGTCCAATTGCTGGGATGCGCACGGCGCGGCACATTTCGGTTTCCAGACCGTATGGGTCAATCGCGCCTGCGCGCCCGATGACCGCCTGCCCGGAAGGCTCTCCGGCGAGATCGCCGACCTCTCCCTTCTTCCTGCCCTGCTCGGTGTTTCCTGATGTCCTCGCCCCAGTCGTTCGCAACACCAACCCTGGCCGATGTGCAGGCAGCAGCACGTCGCCTCGATGGCATCGCCCTGCGCACGCCGCTCCTCGAGAACGACCGAGTCAATGCGATGCTGGGCGGGCGCCTGTTCCTCAAGTCCGAATGCCTGCAGCGCACCGGCTCGTTCAAGCTGCGCGGCGCCTACAATTTTCTGAGCCAGATGAGCGCGGAGCAACGCGGCAAGGGCGCCGTCGGCTGGTCGTCGGGCAACCATGCCCAGGGGCTCGCCGAAGCCGCGCGCCTCATGAAGATGAAGGCCACAATCGTCATGCCGGCCGATGCGCCGGCGCTCAAGGTCGCCAACACGCGCGCCTCCGGCGCCGAGGTCGTGCTCTACGACCGCGTCAAGGACAGCCGCGAGGCGATCGGCACAGATATCGCCCGCAAGGGCGGCGCCACGATCGTGCCTCCCTACGATCATCCGTGGATCCTGGCCGGTCAGGGCACGGTAGGCCTCGAGATCGTCGAGCAGGCTCGCGATCTCGGCGTCACGCTCGATGCCGTGGCCGCCCCGTGCTCTGGCGGAGGACTGGTGACCGGCATTGCACTTGCCGTCAAGGGACTGAGCCCCACGACCAGCGTTCATACCGGCGAGCCGGCCGGCTTCGACGACATGGCGCGCTCGCTCGTCGCCGGCACCAGGCAGACCAACGCCAAGCTCTCCGGCTCAATCTGCGATGCCCTGCTGGCGCCGACGCCGGGCGAAGTCACATTTCCGCTGGCACAGCGGCTGCTCGGGCCGGGCCTGATGGTCAGCGACGACGAGGTGCTCGATGCCATGGAGCTTGCCTTCCGCGAGTTCAAGCTGGTGGTCGAGCCGGGCGGCGCCGTTGCCCTGGCTGCGGCGCTCACCGGTAGGTTGCCGGTGAAGGGGCGCACCGTCGTCGTCGTCTGCTCGGGCGGCAACGTCGATCATGCAACCTTCCAGCGGGCCTTGAGCCGACGCGCCGCATGAAGCTCACGCGCCGGGAGCGCCGCGAATGGCGGATGGTGTTGTGGATCGGCGTGGGCAGCGCCGTGATCAGTGGCTATTTCGGCTTCGCCATCGCGCCGGAGGACGAGCATCCCGTGCGCGCGATCCTCTTGGGCGTGATGACGTCGCTGTTGATCGCCACGCCGATCAGCATCATCGAGGCGCGGCGCGCGCACGGTGGGTTTCTGCGCCCATTGCGCCGACTGCCACTCGCCCTCTACTTCGCGATCAAGGTCGCCTTCTATCTCGTTGTGATCGTGTTCGGCCTGGTCATGTCTCGCTGGATTGCAGCGTGGACGGCGGATCGGGAGATCAGTCTCGACGCCGTCTTCGGCAGCTCGCTCGTCTTCGCCGTCGCGATGTCCGTGCTCGGCAACCTGATCTTCGAGGTGGGCGGACTGCTGGGCTTCGGCACACTCAAGAACCTGCTGACCGGACGCTACGTTCAGCCGCGGCGCGAGCAGCGGGTGTTCCTGCTGATCGACATGCGCAATTCCACCGGCCTGGCCGAGCGGCTGGGCCCGGTTCGCTTCCACGAACTGTTGAACTGGTTCTTTCGTGACATTTCCGACGCGGCACTGGAGTGCGACGCCGAGATCCACAAGTACGTCGGTGACGAGGCGATCCTGACCTGGCCAACCGATCGTGTGCTGGCAGAGGGCGCGTGCCTCGCGTGTCCGTTCATCCTCCAGGACATCATCGCGCGCAACCGCGACCAATACAGGTCGCGCTTCGGCGTCGTGCCGGTATTCCGCGCCGCCGTGCATGGCGGAGAGATCGTCGCCGGCGAAATTGGCGACGTGCGACGGGAGATCGCCTATGTTGGCGATACCCTGAATACGACGGCGCGATTGCTGGACGCCGCCAAGGCCGCTGGTCAGGACGTCCTGGTCTCGGCCGATCTGCTGCAGCAGGTGCACCTGCCGTCGGAGTTGAGGGCGCTCCGTTTGCCGACCCTGGAGGTGCGCGGCCGGTCGGCGCCGCTCGGCATTGCCGTGCTGCAAAGGTCAGCGTCGGGCGGTGAAGCGCTCGATCAGGCTGCCCAGAATTCCCTTGGGCAGGAAGATGATGAACAGCACCAGAAGCACCCCGTAGACTAGATTGTCCCAACCGACGGCCTTGGTGCCGAAGCCGATTCGCAGCCCCTCGGCGAGCGCGATGGTGATGATCGCGCCTACCGTGGGTCCCAGGGCGACGTAGATGCCGCCGACCACGACGGCGAACACCATCTGCAGGGACACGGCGATGCCGCTCACCGTGTCGGGCGAGATGAACATCTGGTACTGGCAGTAGAGCGCCCCGGCCAGCGCTGTCATGAGCGCGCTGATGACGGTGATGCGGAGCTTCTCGAAGGTGACGTTGACGCCTGCCGCCGCGGCGGCGTCCTCGTCTTCCGAGATCGCCTCGAGCGCATAGCGCGCCATGCTGCGGTCGACCATGTGCCAGATCACGATGCCGGCCGCCCAGACACCAAGGGCAATGAGATACCAGGTGGTCTTGTCGTCGAACTGCAGGGCAAGGATATGATTGCCCTTGGTACGCTCCGGCGTGTAGCCGAGCGAGCCCCCGGTGTAGTCGCGTGTCGCCGTGATGACCTGCAGCACGATGCCCGACAGGGCGAGCGTCACCAGCACGAAGTAATGGCCAGTGATGCGAAAGCGAAAGCAGGGATAGGCAACGACCAGCGCCAGCGCGCCGGCCGAGACCAGGGCGACCGGGATGCCGACCCACGGCGAGACGCCGAGATGATTCCACATCAGCGCCGTGACATAGGCGCCGATGCCCATGAAGCCGCCATGTCCCAGCGAGACGAGGCCGAAGCGCCCCATCATCGACCACGATGTGTAGGCGAACGACCAGATCAGGATCAGGATGATGATGTGCAGCGGATAAGGCTCGCGATAGAAGAACGGCAGGGCGATCAGCGCCAGGCCGAGAACCGCGTAGACGATCGTGCGCTGGTTCACGGGACCCTCTTCATTGGCGCTTCGCCAGCAGGCCGGCCGGCCGGATGAACATCATCAGGATGAAGAAGGCGAAGGCCAGCACGTAGCCCCACTCGAGATCGGAGAACAGGCCGCCCAGCGAGATGATCTGGGCGAACAGGAAGGAGGCGGCGAAGCCACCGACGAAATTGCCCAGCCCGCCCAGCACGCAGATCAGGAAGGTGATCGGCCCGAACGACAGGCCGACGAAAGGATGGACGTCGTACTGCAGCACCAGCAGGCAGGCCGCCAGGCCGGCCAGCGCGCCGCCCAGCGCCGAGGTGATGAGATAGATCCGCCGCGTGTCAACGCCCATCAGGGCCATGATCTGGCGATCCTGGGCGATGGCGCGGATGGCGGTGCCGATATAGGTCCGCTTCATGAAGAAGTAGACCACGATCATGCCCACGGCGGCCGCACCGAAGGCGAGCAGGCGCGAGTAGCTGAAATGCATCTCGCCGAACGCCAGCACCGGCAGGCGGATGCCGAGATTGCGGAAGTCGATGCCGAACGCCACGGTGGCGAAGCTCTGCAGCACGAACAGCACGCCGCCGGTGGCGAGCAGCTGGTTGATCGGCGGCCCCGACAGCAACGGCTCGATCACCAGGAAGTGCAGCAGCGCTCCCAGGGCCGCCACCAGAATGATCGCCAGCGGCGCCGCGAGGTAATACGACAGGCCATAGTACTGTACGAGGTAGTACATGCCGTACATGCCGATCATCACCAGCTCGGCGTAGCAGATCCAGGTGACGTCGATGACGCCGAAGATCAGGTTGAGCCCGAGCGCCAGCAGGGCGAGCACGCCGCCCAACAGGATGCCGTTGATCATCGCCTCGACGAGGTAGATGTCGAAAAGCTCGAGGAATGAGTCCATCAACTTCTCCCGCTGGGGGCGCGCGACTGGTGGCGGAGTAAACTCCGCCAAAGTCGCGCGTCATGCTCTTCTGGACCGCGGGCGTCTCGCCCGCTCATGAGGTAGAGCGGGCGAGACGCCCGCGGTGCAGAATAACCCCAAAACACCCAGGTAATCCAGCTTGATGGTGTCGCTCTCCATCATCTCGGCGGCAGTTCCCGAGGCGCGGATGGTGCCGGCTTCGAGCAGGTAGGCGCGGTCGACGACGCGCAGGACCTGCTGGACGTTCTGCTCGACGATCAGCACCGTGAGCCCGCCGGCACGGATACGCTTGACCAGCTCGAACACCTGCTGGACCACCACCGGCGCCAGACCGGCAGACGGCTCGTCGAGCAGGAGGAGCTTGGGGTCGCTCATCAGCGCCCGCCCGATCGCGCACATCTGCTGCTCGCCGCCGGACATCGTGCCGGCGAGCTGGTTGCGCCGCTCCTTGAGGCGGGGGAACAGCGTGAACACCACCTCGAGGCGCGCGGCGAACTTGCGCCGCGCTTCGGGGATGAACGCCCCCATCTTGAGGTTGTCCTCGACGGTGAGCCGCGGAAACAGCCGACGGTTCTCGGGAACGTGGGCGATGCCGAGGCTGACGATGCGATGGGCGGCCGTCGCCACCACATCGGTCCCCTCCATGGCGATGGTGCCCCTGGTCGGCCGGATAAGCCCCGAGATCACCCGCATCAGCGTGGTCTTGCCGGCGCCGTTGGGGCCGATCACGCCGACCGCCTCGCCGGCCCTGACGTCGAGGCTGACGCCGAACAGCGCCTGGAAGCTGCCGTAGCCGGCATCGACCTTGTCGAGTTCGAGCATGCTCGAGGCCGCCATGGTCAGCGCCGCCGCTCGGCCGCTGCCGCTTCCTGGGTCGCCTGGGCGTCGGTGCCGAGATAGACCTCGATCACCCGCGGATCGTTCGACACCGAGCTGGGGAGGCCCTCGCTGATCTTCTCGCCGTGATCGAGCACCATGACGCGATCGACCACGCGCATCAGCACACCCATGATGTGCTCGACCCAGATGATGGTGATGCCGAGCTCGTCGCGGATCTTTCGCAGCATGTCGGCCGCCTGGTCCATCTCCGATTCGTCGAGCCCGCCCAGGCTTTCGTCTGCCAGAAGGAGCTTGGGACCGGTGGCCAGCGCCTTGGCGAGCTCGAGCTTCTTCAGCCCGGCGGCGCCCAGACCGTCGACGGTGGCGCCGCGAGCGGTCGGCAGGCCGACCATGGCGAGCGCCCGCTCTGCCGCCTGGTCGGCCCTCGACCGGCTGTGCCCGCCCTGACCGTAGAAACCGGCCAGCGCCACGTTCTCGAAGATCGAGAGGCGGCGGAACGGGCGCGGGATCTGGAAGGTGCGGCCGATGCCGCGATTGATGATGCGATGGGGCGCCAGGCCGGCAATCTCGCGCCCCTCGAAGGTGATCGAGCCGGCGGTCGGCGGAAACGTCCCCGACAGCATATTGAAGATCGTGCTCTTGCCCGAGCCATTGGGGCCGATCAGGCCGAGAATCTCGCCCTGATCGACCTTGAACGACACGTTGCTGACGGCCGTGAAGCCACCGAAACGCTTTACCAACCCCTCGACAACGAGCACTGCGGCGACTTTCTTCCGTCCCGCCTACTTGTTGCTGTAGGTCGTGCCGGCCGGCAGCGGCAGCACGGCCTCGCGCTGTGCCTGGCTCTTCGGCCACACGACGTAGGACTTGTCGTCGACGTACTGGATGACGACCGGGAAGGCGCGGTCGTTCTGGCCGGCCATCGGCTTGCCCTCGCCCTCGAACTTGACGCCGAAGCCCAGCATCGTGCCGCCCTCGGGAATGTCGGTGTCGAGCGCCGCCTTGCGCAGCGCCTCGGAGTCGATACCGCCGTACTTCTTGATGGCGCGCGGCAGCACGTCGGTCAGGAACAGGTAGGTGTTGGAGGCCGCCATGCCGACATGGGCGGAGCGGATCGCGACGCCGGGCTTCACCTTGTCGAACTCCTCGCCGACATATTTGATCTCGGGCGGGAGCTTGGCTTCGAGCGCCTTCTGGTTGGTCAGCCAGATCGAGATCGGATCGGCGTTGAAGAAGTAGTTGACGTCCTTGCCCAGGCCTTCCTTGAGCTTCTCGTAGACGCCGTAGCCCGCGCCGTGGCCGACCAGGGTCTGGAACTTCAGCCCCTGCTCGCGCGCCTGGCGCAGCAGCAGGGTGATGTCCGGATTGTAGCCGGTATGGAAGACCACGTCCGGCCGCGCCCGCTTGAGCTTGGTGACCAGCGCCGACAGGTCGGGCGCGGTGGCCGAATAGCCTTCCTTGAGCACGATGTTGAAGCCCGCCTTCTTGGCGCCGGCCTCGTTGCCCTTGGCGACATCGACGCCATAGGCGCCGTCCTCGTGGATGATGGCTACGCGCAGGTCCTTCGGCTCCTTGCCGAGCTTCGACTTGGCGTTCTGGTTGATGAAGTCCATCGTCATCAGGCCGAACTGCTGGCCGCTCGGCTGGGCGCGGAAGACATACTTGAGATTTCGGTTCTCGAGCACGGCCGATGAGATGCAGGTGGTGATCCACATGAACTTCTTCAGCTGCTCGACGCGGGCGGCCACCGGCACGCACTGTGCCGACGAGTAAAAGCCCAGCAGCATGTCGACCTTTTCCTGCTCGACGAGGCGCACCGCCTCGTTGATGGCGACATCGGGCTTGCTCTGCGCATCGGCGTAGACCGCCTCGATCTTGTAGCCCTCGACACCAGTCTTGGTGAACTGGTCGAGCACGATCTTGGCGCCGATATACTGCAGCTCGGAACCGCCGCCGGCCAACGGGCCGGTGAGATCGTAGACGACACCGATCTTGAGCTTCTTCTCCTGGGCTTCGGCCGTCATCGCCAGACCCAGCGCCGCGGTGACCGCCACCACGCCGCTCACCAAACGGGCAAACCTTCCCTTGGACATCAAGCCCTCCCTGGAGTGCACACCAGACGCTGAGGCGTCTCTTGTTGTCCGCCATCACACGGGCGAGACAGTCGGATGTCAAGAGTGGCGCGTCAGCTGCGGCCTTCGCCCGGCGTCAGGATGTCGAACATCATGCGCATCTGCTGATCGAGCATGGCGAACAGCGCGGGAAGCCGCGAGAGATCGCCCTCGATCCTGAGCTTGCCCGACATGAGCGCCTCGGGGGCCGCCAAGCGCTGCAGCACGATGGCGTCGAGCGTCTCGCGCGTGGTCGTGATCGACGCCGTCGCCTTATCGGACCATTCGTTCATCCGGTGCGTCAGCGTCGAATGCCTGAGGGTCAGCACCAGCTTCTCGGCCCGGTCGGTGAAGTGCCAGTTGAGGATCATCGACTGGCCGGCCGCCTTGGCTGGATCGAGCCGGATGGCGATGAGGTCGAAGAAAATGTCGGTGCTGAGACCGGCCAGGATGTCGGCGCCCATCCCGGGTCCACGCGCCGGCACCTGGAACACGCCGTGGCGCAGCTCCTGGGCGCCATAGAGGAAGGCGTTGCGCCAGGTCGCCGATTCGGCTTGGTAGCCCATCTGCTCCAGCGCATCGGCGCAGAGCGTGCGCGCTTCGATGTTGTCGGGCTCGGCGTAGACCACTTCCTTCATGACCTGCGCCACCCAGCGATACTCGCCCCTGGCGAAGTCGGCCCTGGCGCGCGCGATCACCGCCGCCGCACCGCCCATGTACTCGACGAATTTTCGCGCCGCCGGCGCCGGCGGCAGCGGATGCAGGTTGCATGGATTGGCATCGTACCAGCTGAGATAACGCTGGTAGACGGCCTTCACGTTGTGATTGACCGTGCCGTAGTAGCCACGCACCGACCAGCGTTCGGCAAGCCCGGGCGGCAGATCGATCGCCTCGGCGATCTCGGCCGGACGCCAGCCCTTGTTCATCAGGCGCAGGGTCTGGTCGTGGACGTGCTTGTAGAGATCGCGCTGGGACTCGAGGTGATCGAGGATCGCCTCCCGGCCCCAGGTCGGCCAATGGTGCTGCCCGATCAGGATGTCGGTGTCGGCGCCGTAGAAGGCGATGGCGTCGCCGATGTACTTCGCCCAGATCCGCGGATCGCGCGCCACGGCGCCGCGCAGCGGAATGAAGTTGTGCAGCAGCGGGCAGGCATTCTCCGCCATGTTGAGCACGCGGAGCTGCGGATAGAACATGTGCATCTCGGCCGGCGCCTCGGTTTCCGGTGCGAGCTGGAAGACGATGCGGATGCCGTCGATCGTGTGCTCCTCGACCGGCTGCACGATGCTTCGTGTCGGGGCGATCAGCCCGACCGTGCCGCGCGCGACGCCCTTTCCCAGGCCGGCGTCGACCTGCCCGCGCGGACCGCGCGGCAGCAGGGTGCCGAACTGGAATTGCGCCCGTCGCGCCATCGGCATACCGGCGAGCACGTTCTCGCCCGACACCGCCTCCATGAAGCCGTCGGGCGCGATCACCTCTACGTTGCCCGCCTTGACGTCCGCCTCGTCGACGATGCCGCGCACGCCGCCATAATGATCGACGTGGCTGTGGGTGTAGATGACCGCCACGACCGGCCTGTCCCCCCGGTGCGCGCGGTAGTGCGCCAGTGCGGCCCGCGCGACCTCGGCAGTGGTCAGCGGATCGATGACGATCAGGCCGCTGTCGCCCTCGATCACGGTCATGTTGGAGATGTCGAAGCCGCGCAGCTGGTAGAGCCGGTCGGTGACCTTGAACAGTCCGTTGGCGAGGTTGAGACGCGCTTGGCGCCACAGGCTGGGATTGACCGTGGCCGGCGCCAGCTCGCCGTCGATGAAGGCGTACTCGCCGAGGTTCCACAGGACCGTGCCGCTGCCCGTGCGCACCAGGCCTTCGGGCACCGGTGCGATCAGGCCGCGCCTGGCCGCCTCGAAGTCCGCCGTCTCCCCGAACGGCAGCTTGGCGGTCATCGCCGCATTGGCGGCCCGCGTCGCGGGCTCGGCGTCACGCGCGACGTCGAGATGCGATCCCGGAACCGGAACGGCCGAAGCGGTTGCCATTTGTCTCTTCCCCCCACTGACGCGGCGGCGCACTTTGCGGGCCAGCCATGGCCAAGCGCAAGCTCTCCCTGTACGCCATCCGGCGCACGGTGGCCGCCCTCCCGGGCATCGAGGAAGGCACGTCGTACGGCACGCCGGCGTGGCGCTGCCGTGGCAAGCTGCTCGCCCGCCTGCACCAGGACGGTGCCTCGATCGTGCTCAAGGTCGGCGACGCCACGCGCGATCACCTGCTTCAAGCCGACCCCGAGACCTTCTTCGTCACGAATCACTACATCGGCTATCCGATGGTGCTGGCGCGGCTCGACCGGCTGAGCGCGGTCGACCTCAAGAAGCTCCTGCTGCGCGCCATGGAGACGAAGCGGTAACGGGGACGATCATGCTCTTCCGGACCGCGAGCGTCTCGCTCGCTCATGTGAATCCATGAGCGAGCGAGACGCTCGCGGTCCGGAAGAACATGGCGCCCGGCGTTGGTGCCCCTACCCCTCGACCTTGATGTTGTTGTCCTTCACGACCTTGGTCCAGCGCGCAGTCTCGAACTTGATCTTCTCGAGATAGGCCTCCGGCGTGCTGCCGGTGGTAAAGAAGCCGAGATCGGCGAACCTGCGCTTCACGTCCGCATCGCTGATCACCTGGTGAACCAGGCCGTTCAGGCGGTCGACGATCGGGCGCGGTACGCCGGCCGGCGCGACCAGGCCAAAGAACACGGCGCTCTCCATGTCGGGCATGCCGAGCTCGATCACGGTCGGCACGTCGGGGCACACCGTGGAGCGCTCCTTCGACGCAACGACCAACCCCTTCATGCGCCCGGCCTTCACGTGATTGCCGGTCGGCAGCACCACGTCGCATATCATCGGCACGTGCCCGGCCAGCACGTCGCGGATGGCATCGGCCGCGCCCTTGTAGGCGACGACTTCCATGTTGAGCTTGTTGCGCGTCTTGAACAGCTCCATCCAGAGATGGGGCTGGTTGCCGATGCCCGACGTCGCGAAGCGCACCTTCTGCGGTTGCTTGTTGACCCAGTCGGCGAACTCGGCATAGGTGCGCGCCGGCAGGTCGTTGCCGAGGGCGACCAGATCGGTGATGTCGACCAAGGTCGAGATGGGCTGAAAGTCATTCAGCGGATCGAAGGGCTGCTTGAAACCGAGCGCGGCGTTGGTCGCCAGCGTCGTGGTGCCGAGCAGCAGCGTATGCCCGTCCGGCCTGGACTTGGCCACTAGCTCCATGCCGATGATGGTGTTGCCGCCGCCACGATTCTCGACGATCACCTGCTGGCCGAGCAGCGCCGTCATCCTCTCGGCGAGGATGCGGCCGGTCGTGTCCGTAGCGCCGCCCGGGATGTAAGGCACGACAATCTTGATCGGCTGGCTGGGCCAGGTCTGCGCCCGCACGGATGACGCGCCCACGATCGTCCAGCCGGCCGCTCCCGCAAGCACACTACGTCTCTTCAGCATCGTTCCCCTCGCGTCTGCTTGACCAGACTATTGTCTTGACATGGATTTGGAGGATAGCGCACTTCTCGGCGTCATGACGAACCTCCGGATGCAGATTCGACGTCGCCGCCGCACCAACCGAAGAGCGCGAGTGCGATGACGCATGCTGCGTCCGACCGCAAGCCGCGCCCCCAAGCGCGGCTTTTTTGTTTTCTGCGCCTGATTCGAGTGTGAGTCATGACCCACGACACTGCCAAGGTCTCCCCTTTCGCCCCCCGTCAGCTTGCCGACATGCCGCCAATCGAGGGCGTTCGCTTCGCCGCCTGCGAGGCTGGAATTCGCTACAAGCACCGCGACGATCTGATGGTCGCCGTGCTCGATCCGGGTACCGCCGCAGCAGGTGTGCTGACCCAATCCAAGACGGGCTCGGCGCCCGTGCTATGGTGCCGGCAGAGCCTCCAGAGCGGCAAGGCCCGCGTCCTGGTGGTGAACTCCGGCAACGCCAATGCCTTCACGGGCAAGAGAGGCCGGGAAGCGGTCGAGACGACCGCCAAGTTCGCCATGAACGCCGCGGGCTGCAGCCGGAGCGAGGTCTACCTCGCATCGACCGGAGTCATCGGCGAACCGCTGGAGGCGGGAAAGTTCCGGCATCTGCTGGACGGCCTCGTCAAATCGGCAACGGCCGATGCCTGGGCCAGGGCGGCGCGCGCCATCATGACAACCGACACCTATCCGAAGCTCGCGACCCGCAAGGCACGGATCGGAAACGTCGAGGTCTCAATCAACGGCTTCTGCAAGGGTGCTGGCATGATCGCCCCCGACATGGCGACGATGCTCTGTTTCCTGTTCACAGACGCGGCGGTCTCGGCAGCGGCCTTGCAGCAGATCGTGACAAGTGGTGCGGCGACGAGCTTCAATTGCATGACCATCGACAGCGACACCTCGACGAGCGACACGTGCCTGATGTTCGCAACAGGTGCCGCGGCAAAGCGCGGCCAGAAGCCGGTCGACGAGGTCGGCGACCCGTCACTCGCCGAGTTCACGGCGGCAACTCACGACCTGCTGAAGGAGCTGACGATCATGGTCGCCAAGGATGGCGAAGGCCTGTCGAAGTTCGTGACGCTCACGATACAAGGGGCGGAAAGCGATGCCGCCGCCCGCCGCATCGGGCTGTCGGTCGCGAACTCGCCCCTCGTCAAGACCGCGATCGCCGGCGAGGACCCCAACTGGGGTCGCGTCGTCATGGCCGTCGGCAAGTCCGGCGAGGCCGCCGACCGGGACAGTCTCTCGATCTGGTTCGGCCATCACGCCGTCGCAGAGAAAGGCGAACGCGCAGCGAGCTACGACGAGCGGACGATCGCCGCCTACATGAAAGCGCCCCAGATCGACATTCGGGTTGACGTGGGCGTCGGCGGCCCGGGCCGCGCCACGATCTGGACCTGCGACTTGACGCAGGACTACTTCCGGATCAACGCGAACTACCGGAGCTGAGCCCGGCGCCGCACTGCACCCAGGGCATTCGCATCGACTGCGCAGCCCTTCGGGCTGCTCCGCTCGGGATGACGGCTCTTGTAATATGCGACTCCCTGGCACTGCACCCGGCCGGCCTACTCGGCGGGCTTCAGCGTGGCCGCGCTCATGGCGCGCTCTCCCGGCAGCAGCGAGATCGCGCAGAAGCCCAGGAACGCAACGCCGGCCAGCACCATCAGCACCACCGGAAAGCCTGCCGCCTTCACCGTCGGCCCGATCAGGGCGACGACGATCGAGCTGACGCCGAAGCCGATCGCCAGCCGGGCGCCGGTGACCCGGCTGCGCATGCGATCGTCGATGTACTTCACGATCATGGCGTCGGTGAAGGGAATGGCGCCGAACACCAGCAGCATGAAGCCGATGGCGGTGACGAACAGGCCCCAATCCTCGACCTGCGAGGCGATCAGGAACAGCGGCACCTGCAGGAACAGGATGGGCAGGTAGACCGACTTCAGCGGAAATCGGTCGATCAGCTTGCCGACCACGAGCTGGGACAAGGAGGCCAGCGAGAAGATGACGAACAGCATGATGGCGAGCTCGGCCGGATCCTGAACCGCGCCCTTGACCCGCTCGCGCAACAGCTCGCCGTTCCCATTGGTGGTGAAGTTGAAGATGATGCTACCCGTCACCGCCGTGAAGGTCATGATGGCGAAGATGCGCGCCAGCACCGACGGCGGCAGGTCGTTCATCCTGGGCTTGCGCTTGGCCGGCGCCACCTCTTCGCGCGGCACCAGAATGGCGAACGCGACGGCGCAGGCCAGGCAGATCACGCCCGGCAGGATGAAGGCCATCTGCCACCCGAAGCGCTGGGCGATATAGACCGAGAGGCCGGCGGCGATGGCGATGCCCATGTTGCCGACCAGTCCGTTGACACCAATGGTGAAGCCGGGGTTGCGCGCCTTTTGCACCAGCATGGGAATGCCGACCGGATGGTAGATCGAGGCGAAGGCGCCCATCAGCGTCAACGCCGCGCCGATCTCCCACTTGTTGGTGCAGAGCGCGATGATCAGAGACGAGACGCCCATGCCGGCAAAGAAGATCACCATCATGATCCAGCGACCCCAATGGTCGCCCAGCCGGCCACTCACGATCGAGCCGGCGCCAAACATGAACAGGGCGCCGTAGTTGAACGGCGTAAGCTCGGTCCACTCGACGCCCCAGACGCCGGCGATGACGCCCCAGCTGTAGGCGAAGACCACCAGGATCCAATGATCCATGGCGTGACCGATGTTGAGCAGGATCGACGTGGGACTGGAATGACTCATGCGACGCGCACCCTGATTCTCTTCCACCGGGACGTCGCCGCTTTGGACCGCGGGCGTCTCGCCCGCTCGTCTCATGTGCGGGCGCGTCGCCCGCGGTCCAAAGCGGCGCATCCCAACCGAGTAGCGTCACCAGAATTTCGGGTACCACTGTCCGGCTTTCGCGAGACTGACAACTTATGTCTCAAAACGGACAAAGATCGACCGACCCGGCGGACTATCAGCGAGTGGCGCGTGCCGTCGCGGCAATGCCGAAGGATTTCGCCGCCGATTTCGTCATCGCCCCGCATCGCCATGAGCGGGCGCAGCTGATCTATGCCACGGCCGGCACGATGCGCGTGTCGACCGGTGCGGCAATGTGGATGGTGCCGCCGCAGCGCGCCCTGTGGATGCCGCCGGGCGTCGAGCATGGAATCGAGATGCTCGACCGCGTCACCATGCGCACGCTCTACCTGCGCGATGATGTCGCCACCGGCATGCCGTCGGGCTGCCGCGTGCTGCCAGTCTCGCCCCTTCTGCGCGAGCTGATCGTGCGCGCTACAGAGCTGCCCCTGCAATACGACGAGGGCGGGCCGGCCGGGCATGTGGTCGCCCTGATCGTGGCAGAGTTGCATGGCGTGCAGGCCCTGAAGCTCGACCTGCCGATGCCGACCGACCGGCGCCTCCGGAGCCTGTGCAGCGCCCTGCTCGCCTCGCCCGGCGATCGCCGCGGGCTCGAGGCGTGGGCACATACTGTCAACGCCAGCGCGCGTACTGTCGCCCGGCTGTTCCGTCGCGAAACCGGTTTCAGTTTTGCAGCGTGGCGCCAACAGGCGCGTTTATTGGAGGCCATGGGGCGGCTCGGCAGCGGCCAGCCGGTTACCAGGGTAGCGATGGATCTCGGCTACGACAGCATCAGCGCCTTCAGCGCCATGTTCCGTCGGGCCGCCGGCGCCTCGCCCAGCGACTACTGGCCGCGATCGTGACAAAGCCCTTACAGCTGTGGGGATTTATCCCGTAAATGCAACCGGTTAGGTCACAGAGTTCTTGACGTCCCCAGTGCAAATCTTCTGAATGCGCGACCCTTTTGCGTTATCCTGAACTGTCATTCACCCGGCAGCTATCCGGCGCCTGGAGTTCCTGTTGAAGCCGACCGATATCAAGACCCCGGACTATTTCCACAAGGTGGTCGATTGCCAGTGGGCCTGCCCCGCTCACACCCCCGTTCCCGAGTACATCCGGCTGATCGCCCACGGGCGCTACTCCGACGCCTACATGATCAACTGGAAGTCCAATGTCTTCCCGGGGATCCTGGGCCGGACCTGCGACCGTCCCTGTGAGCCGGCATGCCGGCGCAGCCGTGTGGAGGACGAAAATCTCGTCAAGGGCAAGAAGGAGCCGGTGGCGATCTGCCGGCTGAAGCGCGTCGCCGCCGACTACAAGGACGACGATATCGCGGTCCGCATGCCCAAGGCGCCGGCCAGGAACGGCAAGCGCATCGCCTGCATCGGCGGCGGGCCGGCCTCGCTTACGGTAGCGCGCGACCTTGCGGTGCTGGGCTACGAGATTGTGATCTACGATCAGGATCCCAAGCTGGGCGGCTTCATCCGCACCCAGATCCCGCATTTTCGCCTGCCCGAGTCGGTGATCGACGAAGAGGTCGGCTTCATCACCGACATCGGCAATATCGAGTTCCGCCACCAGCGCGTTGATTCGATCAAGGCTGTGCTGGCCGAGAATTACGACGCCGTGTTCGTCGGCTGCGGCGCGCCGCGCGGT
The DNA here is from genome assembly GCF_050185545.1 of Reyranella sp. Lineage (GTDB taxonomy): Bacteria > Pseudomonadota > Alphaproteobacteria > Reyranellales > Reyranellaceae > Reyranella. Next base: position 87,144 of record NZ_JBFWZI010000001.1, read on the forward strand.
CGCGAGCTCGAGGTGCCTGGCCGCAAGGAAGCCGCCGCCAACATTCATATCGGCATCGATTGGTTGTCGTCGGTGTCGTTCGGCCATACGACGTCCGTCGGCAAGCGCGTGATCGTGCTGGGCGGCGGCAACACGGCGATGGATTGCTGCCGCACCGCGCGGCGCCTGGGTGGCGAGGACGTCAAGGTGATTGTCCGCTCCGGCTTCGAGGAGATGAAGGCCTCGCCGTGGGAGAAGGAAGACGCGATGGGCGAGGACATCCCCATCCTGAACTTCCTGGTGCCCAAGGAAGTCACCCACGAGGGCGGCAAGATCACCGGCGTGCTGTTCGAGAAGGTGCGCGCCGAATACGACGCCAAGGGACGCCGCAGCCTGGTGCCGTCGGGCGAGCCTGATCAGCATTTCGAATGCGACGATGTCCTGGTGGCGATCGGCCAGGAGAACGCCTTCCCGTGGATCGAGAAGGATGCCGGCATCGAGTTCGACAAGTGGGGTCTGCCCAAGCTCAACGAGGCGACCTTCCAGAGCACCCAGCCCAAGGTTTTCTTCGGCGGCGATGCAGCCTTCGGCCCCAAGAACATCATCTGGGCGGCCGCGCACGGCCACGATGCGGCGATCTCCATCCACAAGATGCTGATCGGCGAGAACATCGAGGAGCGCCCGGCGCCGGGCGTCAACATCGTCAGCCAGAAAATGGGCATCCACGAGTGGAGCTACGACAACGATCCCACGATCGATAAACGCTTCAAGGTCCCGCATCGCGCCAAGGTCGATGCGTTGAAGGACATCATGGCGGAGGTCGAGCTCGGCTTCGATCCCAAGCTCGCCTACAAGGAGGCGCAGCGCTGCCTGAACTGCGACGTCCAGACGGTGTTCACCGGCTCGCTGTGCATCGAATGCGACGCCTGCGTCGACATCTGCCCGATGGATTGCATCACCTTCACCGACAACGGCGAGGAGAAGGACGTGCGGCTGCGCCTCAACGCGCCTGCCGTCAATGTCGGCCAGGATCTCTATATCGGCAACGACCTCAAGACCGGCCGCATCATGGTCAAGGACGAGGATGTCTGCCTGCATTGCGGGCTGTGCGCCGAACGCTGCCCGACCGGCGCGTGGGACATGCGCAAGTATTACATGGAAATGACACACGCGGAGCACGCATGCCGCAAGCACTAGCCGCCGTTAACGATTTCGTCGTCAAGTTCGCCAACGTCAACGGCTCCGGCTCGGCCAGCGCCAACGAACTGTTTGCACGCTCGATCCTGCGCATGGGCGTGCCCGTCAGCCCGCGCAACATCTTCCCGTCCAACATCCAGGGCCTGCCGACCTGGTACGAGGTGCGGGTCACCGAAAAGGGCTGGCTCGGCCGGCGCGGCGGCGTCGACCTGATGGTCGCAATGAACCCGCAAACCTGGGCGCAGGACGTCAAGGAGATCGAGCCCGGCGGCTACCTGTTCTACGACAGCACCAAGCCGATGCCGGCTTCTATGTTTCGCGACGACATCAACATCATCGGCGTGCCGCTGACGGCGATCACCAATGCCACCTATACCGACGCCCGCCAGCGCCAGCTGTTCAAGAACATCATCTATGTCGGCGCGCTCTCGGTGCTGCTCGAGATCGACGACAACGAGATCAAGCGGCTGTTCGGAGAGCAGTTCAAGGGCAAGGAGAAGCTGCTCGATTCCAACGTCAAGGCGCTCAATCTCGGCCGCGACTGGGTGAAGCAGCACATCGATCCCGACAGCGTGAAGCTCAAGGTCCGCAAGGCCGACAATGTCGGCGACCGCATCTTCGTCGAGGGCAACAACGCCGCCGCGCTGGGCGCCGTCTATGGCGGCGCCACGGTGTGCGCCTGGTACCCCATCACGCCCTCCTCGTCGCTCGCCGAAGCCTTCCAGGCGCATTGCAAGCGGCTGCGCCACGACAAGGAGACCGGCAAGGCCAAGTACGCCATCGTCCAGGCCGAGGACGAACTCGCCTCGATCGGCATGGTGATCGGCGCGGCCTGGAACGGCGCGCGCGCCTTCACCAGCACGTCGGGGCCGGGCATCTCGCTGATGACCGAGTTCATCGGCCTCGCCTCCTTCGCCGAGGTGCCGGCCGTGATCGTCAACGTGCAGCGCGGCGGGCCGTCGACCGGCATGCCGACCCGCACGCAGCAATCCGACCTGCTGAGCTGCGCCTACGCCTCCAACGGCGACACCAAGCACGTCCTGCTGTTCCCCGAGGACCCCAAGGAGTGCTTCGACTTCACCGCCGACGCGCTCGATCTCGCCGACCGGCTGCAGACTCCGGTGTTCGTCATGACCGATCTCGATATCGGCATGAACCATCGGCTGTGCCAGCCCTTCGAGTGGGACGAGACGCGCCAGCTCGACCGCGGCAAGGTGATGACCGCCGAGGAGCTGGAGGCCGGCAAGAATTTCGGCCGCTACCTCGACGTCGACGGCGACGGCATCCCGTACCGCACCTACCCTGGCACGCATCCAAGCAAGGGCTCCTACTTCACCCGCGGCACGACCAAGGACGAGTACGCGCGCTACTCCGAGGAAGGCCCGGTCTACGTGCGCAACATGGAGCGGCTGCTGAAGAAGCTCGACACGGCGCGCAGGATCGCGCCGCAGCCGCTGCGCTACGCCGCGCCCAAGCCGACGCGCTTCGGCGTGATCTATTTCGGCTCGACCAGCCCGGCGATGTCCGAGGCGCTCGACCATCTCGAGGAGGGCGGCGACCATGTCAATGCGCTGCGCGTGCGCGCCTTCCCGTTCGCCCAGTCGGTCGAGGATTTCATCCACGAGCACGACAAGGTGTTCGTGGTCGAGCAGAACCGCGACGGCCAGCTGCGTTCCATGATCATGAACGAGTTCACATTGGACGCGCGCAAGCTGGTTCCCGTCCTGCACTATGACGGCACGCCGATCACGGCGCGCTTCATCGCGGCCGACATCGCCAAGAAGCTCGGCCAGCTCAAGGTTGTTCCGTTCGAGAAAGCGGCGTCATGACCTACATTGCCAAGCCCAAGCTGCACCATCCCTCGCTGGTCAAGAACAAGGCTGGCTACACGCGGCGCGACTACGAAGGCGCCGTGTCGACCCTGTGCGCGGGCTGCGGCCACGATTCCATCAGCGCCGCCATCATCCAGGCCTGCTTCGAGCTCGACATCCAGCCGCACCAGGTGGCCAAGCTTTCCGGCATCGGCTGCTCGTCCAAGGCGCCGACCTACTTCGTCGGCGCCAGCCACGGCTTCAACACCGTGCACGGCCGCATGCCGTCGGTGATGACCGGCGCCAACCTCGCCAACCGCGACCTGATCTACATGGGCGTGTCGGGCGACGGCGATTCGGCCTCGATCGGCCTCGGTCAGTTCGCCCACATCATGCGCCGCGGCGTCAACATGACCTACATCGTCATGAACAACGGCGTGTACGGCCTGACCAAGGGGCAGTTCTCGGCGACCGCCGACAAGGGCTCGATCAGCAAGAAGGGCGTGGCCAATTCCGACGAATCGATCGACCTGGTCTCGCTCGCCATCCTGATGGGCGCCAGCTTCGTTGGCCGCTCCTTCTCGGGCGACAAGCACCAGCTGGTGCCGCTGATCAAGGCCGCCATGGCGCACGGCGGTGCGGCTTTCCTCGACGTCATCAGCCCGTGCGTGGCCTTCAACAACCACGCCGGCTCGACCAAGAGCTACGAGTACGTGCGCGAGCACAACGAGGCGCTGAACCGGCTCGACTTCATCGAGGGCCGCGAGGAGATCACCACACAGTACGATCCCGGCACGGTGACGACGGTGCAGCAGCACGACGGCTCGTTCCTGCGCCTGCGCAAGCTCGGCGAGGATTACGATCCGTCCGACAAGATCGCCGCCATGAAGCGCGTCCAGGAAGGGCTGGCTGCCGGCGAGGTGGTGACCGGCCTGCTCTATGTCGATCCCACGCCGCGCGACTTGCACCACCATCTGAACACAGTGCCTCAGCCGCTCAACACCCTCGGCACCGCCGATCTCTGCCCCGGCCCGGCGGCGCTCGAGCGCATCAACGCCAGTCTGCGCTGATCTCGCGCTCCTCCCCAGCTCCACTCCCTGGCAACTCCGCTGGGGAAGCGCCATGCCTCATGCGGACCGCGGGCGTCTCGCCCACTCATGATCATGAACCATGAGCGGGCGAGACGCCCGCGGTCCGCATGAATTTCCCCGACTTTGACAGCGCGAATCGCCCACCCTACAAGCGGCCGAAGGGCCGGCGGGCGGGAGTCGGCGTGCGTGGGGGCAGGGATGGATGAAGGGCGCCAGCCGGAGCCGTCGGTATCGGCCCTGATCGACCGGTTCAAGACGCACCGGGCGACCATCGGCGTGATCGGCCTCGGCTATGTCGGCCTGCCGCTCGGCTGCACAATGGGACGCAAGGGCTTCAATGTCCTGGGCTTCGACATCGATCCGGCCAAGGTCGAGCTGATCAACGCCGGCAGCTCCTACCTCAGTCATATCGGCACCGGGGAAATCGCCGAACTGCGCGGGACCGGCCATCTCGCCGCGACGACCGACTTCGGCCGCCTCGCCGAGTGCGATGCCATCATCCTGTGCGTGCCGACGCCGCTCACCCCGCAGCGCGAGCCCGACCTCACCTTCGTTGTCCGCACCACCGAAACGGTTCTGCCCCATCTGCGGCCGGGCCAGCTCGTCGTCCTCGAATCGACGACTTATCCGGGTACCACGCGCGACGTCGTGCGGCCGATCCTGGAGCGCAGCGGCCTGAAGTCGGGCCGCGATTTCTTCCTCGCCTACTCGCCCGAGCGCGAGGATCCGGGCAACGCGAGCTTCTCGACCGCGGCCATCCCCAAGGTGGTGGGTGGCGACGGGGCCGAGGCGCTCGGCCTCGCCTGCGCGCTCTATGACGAGGTCGTGACGCGCACCGTGCCAGTGTCCTCGCTGGAGGCCGCCGAGGCGGTCAAGCTCACCGAGAACATCTTCCGCTCGGTCAACATCGCCCTCGTGAACGAGCTCAAGATCGTCTTCGAGGCGATGGGAATCGACGTCTGGGAGGTGATCGAGGCGGCCAAGAGCAAGCCGTTCGGCTACATGCCGTTCTACCCCGGTCCGGGCCTGGGCGGCCATTGCATCCCCATCGACCCCTTCTACCTCACATGGAAGGCGCGCGAGTTCGACGTCACCACCCGCTTCGTCGAGCTGGCCGGCGAGATCAATACGGCGATGCCCATGCGTGTGGTCACGCGCGCCATCGAGGCCCTGAGCGATCATGCCGGGCGCGCTCCCAAGGGGGCCCGCATGCTGATCCTGGGGGTGGCCTACAAGAAGAACGTCGACGACACGCGCGAGAGCCCGGCCTTCAAGATCATGGAGCTGCTGGAGAAGCGCGGCGTTCACCTGGAATTCCATGATCCCATGGTCGCCGAGATCCCGATTACGCGCGAGCACGCCGAGTTCGCCGGGCGGCGCTCGGTGCCGCTGACCAGGGACGTCGTGTCGGGCTTCGATGCGGCGATCATCTGCACCGATCACGACGCCGTCGACTACGTGAGCCTCGTCGCCTGGTCGCATCTGGTCATAGACACCCGCAATGTCTGCGCCCGCACCGGCGCCGTGGGCGGGCATGTCGTCAAGGCCTAGCCGCACGGAACGCCGATCATGCGCTGCCTTGTAACCGGCACGGCTGGCTTCGTCGGCTTCCACCTCGCGCGTCGGCTGCTCGAGCTCGGCCACCAGGTTACGGGCATAGACGGCATGACACCGTACTACGATCGCGGGCTCAAGCAGGCCCGGCACGCCGAGCTCGCCCACTTTGGCTCCTTTCGATCACACGTCTGCATGCTTGAGGAGGCCGACCGGCTCGGCGCCCTCTACGAGCAGGCGGCCCCCGACATCGTGCTCCACCTCGCCGCCCAGGCCGGCGTGCGCTACAGCCTCGAGAATCCGCGTGCCTACATCGAGTCGAACATCGTCGGCAGCTTCAACCTGGTCGAGCTCTGCCGCCGCTCGCGGCCGCGCCATCTGCTGATCGCCTCGACGAGCTCGGTCTACGGCGACAGCACCGACTTTCCGCTCGCCGAGACGGCTCCCGCGAACCATCCGCTGACTCTCTATGCCGCCTCGAAGAAGGCGGTCGAGGCGATCGCCCATTCCTATGCCCATCTGTGGGACATACCGACCACCCTGTTCCGCTTCTTCACCGTCTATGGCCCCTGGGGCCGGCCGGACATGGCCTACTTCAAGTTCACCGAACGCATTCTCGCCGGCCGTCCGATCGACATCTACAACCACGGCCAGATGGAGCGGGACTTCACCTATATCGACGATCTCGTCGAGGCGATCGTCCGACTCTGCGACGTTCCTCCCATCCGCGGCAGCCTGAGGACGGTATCGACCGATTCGTCGAGCCCGGCCGCGCCCTATCGGATCGTCAATATCGGCGGCCGCCATCCGGTGAAGCTGCTCGACTTCGTCGCCGAGATCGAACGGGCGACCGCCAGGAAGGCCATCCGCAACTACATGGGGATGCAGCCCGGCGACGTGCTGCGCACCGAGGCCTCGACCGACTTCATCGACGCTCTGATCGGCTATCGGCCGGCGACACCGCTTTCGCTCGGCCTTGGCGAGTTCGTCCGGTGGTATCGCGCGTACTATCGAGCCTGAGCAAGAAAGGTCCCCAGACGGCACGGCCCTCCGGGCGGCTCCGCTCGGGATGACGGAATTTTTTGCCATAGGCGAATACCCTGCATCGGCATCGGGGAGATTCCCCCTCCCTCCGGCCAATGGTGTTGCGGACAGCACCTGAGCAGGCTCACCTCCCCCTTGTGAATGACGGCGCGCCACCAGGGTGGGCCCGTCGCTTGACTCTTATCATTAGTATATACTAATCATAAGTCATGGCTGATGACATCCTTCAGCTCGCGGCGCTTGGCGACCCGACCCGTCGGGCGATCTTCGAACTCGTCGGGGAGCGCCCCCGCTCCGTGGCGGAGATCACGCGGGCGGTGACGGTCTCGCAATCCGCGGTCTCACAACATCTCAAGGTGCTGCGCGAATCGCGGCTGGTCCGCGCCGAGCCGAGGGGCGCCAGCAACGTCTACCACATCGACCCGCACGGGCTTGGCCAGATGCGCGCTTGGCTCGACCGGTTCTGGAGCAAGACCCTGGCTGCCTACAAGGTCGCCGTCGAACAACCGCCAGAGGAGTCACGATGAATACCCGGGTACCCATCACGTCCGTGAAACAGTCCGTCGTGGTCGAGGCGCCTATCGAGCGTGCCTTCAAGGTCTTCACCGAGCAGTTCGGCAGTTTCAAGCCTCCTGAGCACAACCTGCTCGGCGTCCAGATTGCCGAGACGGTGTTCGAGCCTCGGGTCGGCGGCCACATCTATGACCGCGGCATCGACGGCAGCGAGTGTCGCTGGGCGCGCGTACTGGCCTACGAGCCCCCCAAGCGGGTGCTCCTGAGCTGGGACATCAGCCCGCAATGGCAGATCGAGACCGATCCGAACAAGACCAGCGAGTGGGAAGTGCGGTTCACTGCCGAGACGGCGAACCGGACCCGCGTCGATCTCGAGCACCGGAGTCTCGAGCGCCACGGCGGGGGCTGGGAAAGCGTCCGCGATGGTGTTGCCGGGGATCAGGGTTGGCCGCTCTATGTGCGGCGTTTCGCAGGCCTGTTTGCCCGCCAGGCCTGACGGCCGCACGTGCGCCGCCGTCGACCTGAACATCGCGCGCCGGAACTGCCCCCGGTCCCGTTACTGTCAAGCAGCAGAGATCAGCATGGAAGCCTACACCTTGAGCGTCATCGGAGTGCTCGCCCTCTGTCTACTGTCCCTCCTTCTGGCAATCTATTCGGGAGTGTCCAAAGGCCGTGCCGGAGCGCTGTCCGGTCCGCTGCTCCCGGCCGATGACGGGAACTCGCTCTACCGCATCGACCGCGTGCACATGAACTCCGTGGAGGCGCTGGCGCCTTTCGTCGTGCCGGCCGTGCTGGCAATGATGGTGGGTGTCAGGCCGGCTACCCTGGCGGTGCTGATCTGGCTCCATGTCGCGATTCGGCTGGCTCACCTGGCGGTCTATCTGCGCGGCGGCAACGCCGCAAAAGGGGGCAGCCTCAGGACCGTTCTCTACGTCTCGGGAGCACTGGTCACCCTGGTTCTTGTCGTCGTGACCGGCTGGGCAGCCATCTACTGAGCGACCTCGTGGCTGCGGCTCGGAATTGTTCGGATCGGCAGCCGTGTCTTGTACTTCCTGCTTCTCAGTTTCATCGACTCCGCGGACGGCATTCAAAGATCGACCCGCTCGTCGGCCACCGCCCTGCGCTTGTCCATGTTGAAGCGGCCGGCATAGATCGGTCGCTCGCCGGTCGTCGGGCCGGGATACTGAACGATCAGGATCTCGCCGCCGCTTTCGGTGTGGAACTCGCCTTCGAAGTGCGGGTCGGGATGGAACAGCATGGAACCCGGCGTGCAGCGCTTGCCGCCGATGGTGAACTCGCCCTTGAGCACGTACCAGACCTGCGCGAAGCCGTGATAGTGCTCCGGATGAAAGGCGCCCGGCTCCAGGCGCAGGATGCCGGCATTGGGCTCGGTCGGGCTCTCGGGCCGCGGATGAAACAGCATCTTGCCGGTTTCGCCCGGCCAGCGGATCGTCTCCCAATCGATATCGTCGACGTGCCGGACCTGCCAGGGCAGATGGTCCTTGCGAGAGGCCTCGCGCGACGTCGTGAGGGCGGCATTTGCGGTCGCGCTATCGGGAATGTCCTTGCTCATCGTTGGGGCTCCTCGGGTTGGGGGGACGAGGCTAGGCGCCACCAGTCGGGCGCCTCGGCGGATTCGGTGGACCTGGTCACGGCCATCAGCATGTGGGCCTTGCCGCGACCGGCATTCTCGGCCCGGTGGGGCTGCTGCGAATCGATGAAGATCGCGTCGCCGGCCTTCAGCCGATGCTGCTCCTCGCCGACGAAGAAGCGGACCTCGCCCGACAGCACGTAGCAATGCTCCTGGCCCGGATGCGACACCATCGCTTCCATCCGAGCCTTTGCCGGGAACACGAGATGAAAGACCTCCAGGCGATCGAGTGGCGCGCCACCACCCAGCGACTGCCAGAGGTAGCCGGTCGCCGCGACCTCCTGGAACCTGGGCGCATGGCCGCGATGAATCGAAACGCGCGTCCGGGCCGGCGTCGCGGCGCCGCCGAACAGCTCGTCGAGCCCGAGACCGACCACGTCGGTGAGCTGCAGCAGGTTGGCGATCGAGGCGTTGCTGTGTCCGCGCTCGAGCTTCGACAGGAAGCCTTCGGAAACGCCGGCCCGGTTGGCGACGTCGGCCAGCGTCAAGCCGGCACCGAGACGGGCGCTGCGCAGACGACGGCCGGCCTCGCGGGCGGTACGTTCGACCTTGTCCATTGCGCGATTGTGCTCCCGGACTTTCCAAGAAGGCAAGTTTTCTTTCCTCCGAAGCAAGTGCATGCTGCCACCGCCAATGGCATGATCCGAGGCAACCGGAGGAAACCGCCATGACCGCACCGCTGAAGAACCGGGAAACGGGCCGCCATCACGCCCCGCAGTTCAAGCATCCCGACGAGATGGCTTGGGAGATGGGCCGCTTCCGCAACGCCACGAAGTTCCTGTTCCATCCAACCGCGGACGATCCGACGACGCCCAACGCCGGCTTCCTGCGCTACGAGCCCGGTGCCGGCTTCCCCTTCCACAAGCACGACTTTGCGCAGATCTGGTACATCATCGAGGGCGAGTTCCAGATGGGCCATCACAAGTACGGCCCGGGGACCGTGGTCTACATGGCCGATCCGCACTTCGAGGACGAGATGCGCACGGAGACCGGCGGCACCGTCCTGTTCGTCCAGTACCCCGGCCCCACCACGGGCAGCCGGCCGATCTACGACGGCCGCATGAACCTCAGGGTCGCGCCGCCAGCCGAAGAGGTCGACCTCGAGCATTGAGAGTTCATCTCCCTCCTCGGGCAGGGCATTCGCCCACAAAAAACCGCCCGAGCAGAGCCGCCCAAAGGGCGGCGCAGCCGAGGGACCTTCCTTGCTGATGCGGAAAGAAAAGAGGTCCCTCCGCTACGCCTCCCTTTGACTGCGCTCAGGGCAGGCGCTGCGCTCGGCTCCGGTCGGGATGACGGAATTTCTTGCCAGGTGCGAGTGCCCTGCGCGATGAGGATAATCTACGCCGTCGCGGCTTTCACTTCAAGCAATCGGCCCACCTCCCCGGACGTCCGCCGAAGTACGACCTCGCGCTCGTGCCACTGGCGCAGCGACGGGCGATGGCCGATCGAGACGATGGTGGTGTTCGGCAACTGGCGCTTCAGCTCGCTGTAGATCGCCGCCTCGGTCGGCTCGTCGAGCGAGGCCGTCGCCTCGTCGAGGAACAGCCAGTCGGGTTTGAAGACCAAGGCGCGCGCGACAGCCAGCCGCTGCTGCTCACCGCCCGAGAGAACGTAGGTCCAGTGCGCCACCTCGTCGAGGCGCCCGACAAGCGGACTGAGCCGCGCGGCCTCGAGCGCCGCCGCAATGTCCGCGTCGCTCGCCGCCGAGCTCTCGTCGGGATATTTCACGGCGGCGCGCAGCGTGCCGATGGGGATGTAGGGCTTCTGCGGCAGGAACAGCACGCGGGCGCCGGCCGGCACACGGACGTGGCCATCGCCGAACGGCCAGATCCCCGCCAGCGCGCGAAACAGGGTGCTCTTGCCCGATCCGCTCGCACCGGTGATCAGTGTCGACCGACCGCGCGGCAAGGCGAAGCTCGTGTCGCTGAGCAGCGCCTGGCCGTTGGGCAGGCTGAGCGTCAGGCCGTCGGCGCCGACATCGGCCCGGCCCTGCTCGGCGGCGACGTCGATCGTCGTGGCAGGGCGTTGCTCGATCGCGGCGTGCAGACCATTGAGACGATCCATCACTGCACGCAGCTCGGCCAGGGTCGCATAGTTGTCGATGAAGAAGGACAAGGCGGTCTGGACCTGCCCGAACGCCTGCGCCGTCTGCGTCATGACCCCGAGCGTAATGGCGCCTTCGAAGAAGCGCGGGCCGGTCACCAGGTACGGGAAGATGATGGCGATCTGCGCATAGCCGGTCTGATAAAAGTTGAGCTGAAGGCTCGTCACCAGGACGCGCCACCCGTTCATGAACACGGCCTGGAAGCGTTCGACCAGATTGGTCTGCTCGGCCGGCTCGCCACGATAGAGCGCAATGCCCTCGGCGTTCTCGCGCACACGCACCAGGGAGAAACGGAAATTGGCCTCGAGCGCCTGCTGGGCAAAGTTGAGCGGGATAAGCCGGCGTCCGACCATGTTGGCGAGATAGGTGCCGACGAAGGCATAGATCAACGCCACCCACACCATGTAGCCCGGTACAGCGCCATCGATGCCGACGAAGGCGAGCGACAGCGAACCGGAGAGCTGCCACAGGATGAACAGGAACGACACCAAGGTAGCAGTCGCGCCGATCACGCCCAGCAGCAGCTGCATGGTGTAAAGGCCAAGCCTCTCCAGGTCCTCGGCAATGCGCTGGTCGGCGTTGTCGATCTTGCGTTCGAGCTCGATGCGATAGTAGCCGCGGCCGTCGAGCCAGTGGGCGAGATACCGGCCCGTCAGCCAGCGCCGCCAGCGCAGCCGCAGATAGGGGCTGACCAGCCCGCGGGCGATGGCGAAGGCGATGGTGAGGCCGGCAATCCACGAGAAGTTGATCATCTCCTGCCAGAACCCGGCTTCGTCCTTGTTCTGGAGGGTGTCGAAAAAGCGCCGGCTCCATTCGTTGTAGGCGACGTCGACCGCCACCGCCGAAAGCGTCAGCACGATGGCGCCGATCAACAGCGACCAGGCGATCCAGCGTTCCTCGGACCTGAAATAGGGCATGACCAGCCGCCGCCAATCGCCGAGATACGATCCAACTCGCTTCATGCCCGAATCCTTTCGACGGGCACCCTACCCGCCCGCGTGGCGGCCGGACCATGACATTCGCGACGCAGGGGGCTATAGCGCCGTCCAATGGATGCAACGCTCGCCTCCCGGCGCGTCGCGCTCGATGTGCTGGTGGCCTGCCTCGACAAGGGTCAGCCGCTGGACGACGCGCTGGCGCGCCACCCCGGCTTTCCCGGCCTCGATCCGCGGGACCGCGCCTTCGTCCACCTCCTGCTGGCCACGACGCTGCGCCGCCTGGGCGAGATCGATGCCGTGCTCGGCCACCTCGTGGAGCGCCCGCCCGAGGGCGCCAATGCGGTCGGCCGCCACGTGCTGCGGCTCGGTGCAGCCCAGCTGCTGTTCCTCGGCACGCCGGCCCATGCCGCCGTCGACACTTCCGTGCGGCTGGTGGTCGACGCCGGCCGGCCGCACCTCAAGGGGCTGGCGAATGCCGTTCTGCGGCGGGTCTCGGGTGAGGGTCTGGCCCTGCTCGGCGATCGCGATCCGGCGCGCCTCAATACGCCGCACTGGCTGTGGCAGAGCTGGGCCGAGAGCTACGGCGAGCCGGTCGCGCGGGCGATCGCCGCCGCCCACCTGATCGAGGCCCCGCTCGACCTGACGCCGCGTACCGATGCCGAGGGTTGGGCGGCCCGGCTGGAAGGCGAGCTGCTCGCTACCGGCACGATCCGCCGGCGCGGTGGCGGCGCCGTCACCGAACTGCCGGGCTTCGCCGAGGGCGGATGGTGGGTGCAGGATGCGGCCGCCACCCTGCCCGCCCGGCTGCTGGGCGATGTCTCCGGCAAGCGCGTCGCCGATCTCTGTGCCGCACCCGGCGGCAAGACCCTGCAGCTCTGCGCGCTCGGGGCCCGCGTCACCGCCGTCGACATCTCCGCCCGTCGCATGGCACGCCTGGGCGAGAACCTGCAGCGTGCCGGCCTGTCGGCCGAGCTGGTGACGGCGGATGCAAGCAAATGGACACCGGAGGCGCCATTCGATGCCGTCCTGCTCGATGCCCCCTGCTCCGGCACCGGCACCCTGCGGCGCCATCCCGACATCGCCTGGCTGAAGGACGAGGACGACATCGCCCGCCTCACCCTGACGCAGGACAGGCTGCTGGCACACGCAACGAGCCTGCTCGAGCCCGGCGGCACGCTGGTCTATGCCGTGTGTTCCCTGCAGGAGGACGAAGGCCCGGCGCGGATCGAGGCCCTGCTCGCGCGGGACACTCGCCTGTCACGGCGCAAGATCGTGCCGGCCGAGCTGCCCGACCTCGGCGACGCCGTGACGCCCGCCGGCGACGTCCGCACACTGCCCTCGATGTGGTCTGCCCGCGGCGGCCTCGACGGCTTCTATGTCGCGCGGCTGGTAAAGGCGGCGTAACGGCTCATTGCCGGGGGCGCGCCACTCCAGTGGCGCGATCATCGTCGAGCACGCAAGAAGATCGCGCCACTGGAGTGGCGCGCCCCCAGACATGACGCCCTACACCATCGAGCTCGGACGGTAGAACGGCTGGTGCTTCGAGGTGTCGATGTAATCGGCGTAGAACTTGCGGGCATAGGGCAGCAGGGCCTTCGAAAGGTTGCGTCGCTCGACCTCGTCGTCCGCCAACGCCTTGTTCAAGTCGTCGTGCAACGCCTTCAGGGCGACGGTGCGATCGACCTTGGTGAACTGGCCGTCCTTGTAGATCACCTCACCGTCGCACATCGTCATGGTCACCGACTGTTGCTTGGCACGCTGGATCACCGCGTCGAGCGTCGGCGTCAACTCGTCCAGGTAGGGATAGGCGATGCTATCCCAGTCGAGCAGTACCATGTCGGCCGCCTTGCCGACCTCGAGCGTGCCGATCGCCTCGCCAAAGGGCGTCGTGCGCGCCCCGCCGATCGTCGCCATGCGCAGGACCTGGGCCATGGTCGGCACGTCGGCCTCGACCATGCCCGGCACGCGATGGGCGCGCAGCACCAGCTTCAGCTCCTGCAGCATGTCGCGGTCGTCGTTGATGCCGGCCTCGTCGAGGCCGATCGCGGTATTGATGCCTTTCTTCTCGAAGAAGTTGAGCGCGGCCACGCCGGAGCGCAGGCGGAAGTTCGACGAGCAATTGTGGCAGACGCAGCCCCTGGCCTCGGCCAGGCGGTCGATGTCCTTTTCGCTCAGCCATACGCCGTGACCCAGGGTCAGGCGCTTCGTCACCAGGCCGAAGCGATCGATGTACTCCAGCGCCGTGCAGTTGCCGCGCCGCCAAGCATATTCCTTCTGATAGGCGGTCTCGACCAGGTGCATGTGCATCGGCGTGTCGAATTTCTCCGAGGCATCGGAAAGCACCGTCAACGCCCTGTCGGAGCACCAGTGCAGATTGGCGGGCGCCAGCTGGATCTTGACGCGGCGCTTGTTGTGATGCTGCGAATGGAAGCTCCTGAACATGTCCATCGCATCGTCGAGGCTCATCTTGAAGCGCTCGAACCAGCGCTTCATGGGGCCCTGCAGCTCGGCCGGCAGGCCGGCGACGAACTCTTCGTCGGCCTGGTAGACGAGCCGGTTCTGGTCGCGCACGGCGTAGCAGTAACTGACACGCATGCCGACATCCTCGTAGGCGCGGATGACGTCGCCGGCGCGCTTCTCGACCTCGGCCAGGGTGCCCGGCATCCAGCCATGGATGTGCTGCACCGTGGTGATGCCCGAGCCGATCATCTCGAACGCCGAGTAGAGCGTGTCGAGATAGAGATCGAGATTGCGGATCACCATGCGGGTGATGAACCACAGCTCGAGGGGCATGTCGGGCGAGCCGAGCTGCACCGGGGTCAGGCCGACATGGTGATGGCCGTTGACGAAGCCCGGCAGGAGGACCTCTTTTCCGGTGCCGATCACCGGCACGGTCGGGTGCTTGGCGTGCAGGTCGTCGTAGGTGCCGACGGCGACGATGACGCCGTCCTCCTGCAGCACGGCGCCGTCCTTGATCTCGTTCCAGTCGAAACGATCCTTTACGCCGGTGATGGTGGCACGGCTGCGCACGAGACTGGTGGCCATAACTCCTCCTGATCAAATTCTCCGTATCACGGGCTGAGTGTTCACATATGGGAGAAAAATGCCGTCATCCCGAGCGGAGCCGCCCGAAGGGCGGCGCAGTCGAGGGACCTTTCTTGTTGACGCTGCAGGAAGAAAGGCCACTCCACTTCGCCTCGCTGCGCTCGGCTCCGGTCGGGATGACGGTGTTTCTCCATTTGTGAATGCCCCGTATGACAGGCGAGGCTACCTGACCGAAGCGAGCGCTTCCTGCTCGGCGAAGGCGCGATCGACCTCGTCGCGCAGGAGCTCGGTGAGCTGGATTCGCATCGCCTCGGCCTCGCGCGAGAACAGGTTGCGCGGCCGCGGCAGGTCGATCGGGTAGATCGTCTTGATGCGGCCGGGCCGCGCCGTGAACACGACGACGCGATCGGCCAGCGCCACCGCCTCGTCGATATGATGGGTGACGAACAGGACAGAGGCGCCCGAGTCGCGCCAGACGTCGAGCAGGAAATCCTGCATGCGGGCACGGGTCTGCACGTCGAGGGCGGCGAACGGCTCGTCCATCAAGAGAACCTTGGGTCGCATCGCCAGCGCACGTGCCACGGCGACGCGCTGGCGCATGCCGCCCGACAGCTCGTCCGGCCGCTTGTCCATCGCCGCACTGAGGCCGACCCGCTGCAGCGCCTCGGCAGCAACGGCGCGGCGCTCGGCTTGCGGGGCGCCCCGGATGGCAAGACCGAAGCTCACGTTCTGCCACACCGTGAGCCAGGGAAAGAGCGAGGTTTCCTGGAAGATCAGGCTGCGCTCCGGCGACGGCTTCTCGACCTCGTCGCCGAAGAACCAGATGGCGCCGTTGGTGGCGTCCTCGAGCCCGGCGATGAGGTAGAGCAAGGTGCTCTTGCCGCAGCCCGAGGGCCCCAGGAAGACGACGAACTCGCCGGGCTTGATGTCGAGATCGACGTCGCGCAGCGCCTCGTGCGCGCGTTTGGTGCCAGCCGCCCAGGTCTTGCCGACGCCACGGCAGACCACGGCGTCCCTGGACGAGAAAGTCGGTGCGTCAAAGGCCACGCAGCTTCTCCTGGGTATCGGGCAGCCAATACAGGATGCGGCGCTGGGCGAGCCTCAGGAGCCAATCGAAGGCGAAGCCCAGGATGCCGATCACGGCGATGGTGAAGAACACCAGCGACGGATTGAAGGTGTTGCGCGCCAGCATGATCACCTGGCCCATGCCATAGCCGACGCCGGTCGATTCGGCGACCAGCACGACCATCCAGGCGCCGAACAGGTTCAGACGCAGCACGGCCAGCATGCCGGGCAGGATCGCCGGAACGATGACACGACCGTAGATCTGCGCCTTGCTCGCGCCCATGGTGCGCGCGACGTTGATCAGGTTGGGGCTGACCCCGTCGATCTGGTTGATGGTCGCCAGCACCATGTGGAAGAACAGCGCCACCACCACCATGAAGATGGCCGGCGCATTGCCGATGCCGAACAGGAAGATCGCCACCGGCAGCCACGCGATCGGCGATACCGGCGACAGTAAGGTAACGGTCGGCAGCACCAGCTTGTCGAAGAAGCTCCAGTATCGGATCATGACGCCGATGCCGATCGCCAGCAGCGAGGCGATCACCAGGCCGACGAAGACCCGCGCCGTCGTGGCGCCCACCGTGATCATGACCGATTCGAAGGCCGTCGGGCCTTCGTTCATCGCCTGGCCGACCTGCCAGCGCGTCGCGGTGTTGAAGAACTTGCCCTGTTCGGCGATGTTGCCCAGGAAGATGTGCGGCGGCGGCAGCAGCTTCGGGTCGGCCCAGCCGAGCGCCCAGCACAATTCCCAGATACCGGCGAACAGGCCGATCGAAAGACAAGTCCACCACACCTTGGTCAGCCAGTCGAGCCTGACCATCGATGCAACCATGCGGGTTGCCGCCGCCGGGCGGGATGATCCGGCGGCGGCGCCCGAATCGCCGTCGCGTGTGACGACAGCCATCAGGCAGACTTGAACTTGAGCTTGCCGTAGAGGTCGGGATTCTCCTTGATCACCGCCTCGAGCAGCGTCCAGTCGATGGCGTCGCGGCCGGGCTTCTTCTTGATGTAGCCCATCTCCATGACGCTGTCGGTGCGCTGCAGGATGAAGTCGGTCTGGCTGCGCGCGTCGACCACGGCGGGCTGCTTGCCCTGGGCGATGCGCGCGTTCTCGATCGACGTCTTGTAGTACTTGCCGACCAGCTCCTTCAGGACCGCCTCGGTCTGGGTCTCGGCATCGAGCTGGGCCTGCATCATGCCCTTGATGATCGCCTTCAGGCCCTCGGGATTGTCCTTCATCAGGCTGGCGCGCGCCGCCAGCACGCAATCGGTGTAGCCCTTGCCGTAGAGGTCGATGCCGTTGGTCAGCATGACCGCGCCCTTGACGTCGTTCACCAGCGCCGAAGCATAAGGCTCGATGGTGCAGATCCAGTCGAGCGCACCGGCCTTGAAGGCCTCGACCGCCTCGGGCGTGTTGCCCATGTAGCGGACCTTCACGTCCTTGAACGAGATGCCGTTCTTCTTGAGGTAGTCGTAGGGCATGACCTCGAGCGTATCGAGTTGGAACGTGCCCAGCGTCTTGCCCTTGAGCTTCTGCGGCGAATCGAGCCCGGGGCGGGCCACGATCGCGCAGCCCTCGACGCCGCCGCCGGCGACGATCTTCACCGGCGCGCCGGCGTCATACAGGGCCATGAACGAGGTGTAGGGCATCAGGCCGATATCGACCTGGCCCATGCCGAGGAAGGTCACCTGCTCGGCGAAGGTCGGCGTGTTGATGAACACCAGTTCGGTGCCGGCGCCCTTGGCGTACTGCCGCGAATGGGCGAGGAAGATGTTGAGATTGCAGAAGCCCGACCCGTGGGTCGATTTGACGGGCGCGCCGGCAAGCGCAGACCCGCCCATCAGCCCGGGGCCGATCGCCATGGCGATGGCACCACTTGCCGCGGCGCCCTTGAGGAAGCGGCGGCGCGAGGATGCGACCTTGCCGGAGAAGTCCATGTCGGAAAGCCTGGGAAAATGCGTACAGCCAATGCGATCACACATGACGTGACCTCCTCGATCAGCGGAGAGTTTCGATTTTGGTAGCGGTGTGTCGGTGCTCTTGCCTTGACGACTCCCTGCCGACGATCGCGTACGACCGCCGTCATCGAAATTGTCGGCACGCCAACCGAAGAGAACCGCTGACGCGGCCTGCGCTTACGAGGAAATTGCAAGCACCGTGCCAGCCGTCGCGGCACGGAGGTTCGGGTGTCGCCACAGGCATGCTGCACTGCGGTCGCCCAAAACTTGGTCAGATGATCATTTCTTGGTCGTCGTCCGCTGCCAGCGTCGCCGCTCCGCGTGGCCGAGGTACAGCCCGGAGCAGACGATCACGGCCGCGCCGACCCAGGTCCAGAAATCGGGAATGTTGCCGAACACGAGGTAACCCAGGATCGCCGCGCCGATGAGCTGCACGTAGTTGAAGGGAGCGATGGTCGCCGCCGGTGCCTGGCTGAAGGCGATGGTGACGAAGTAGTGGCCGACGCCAGCCAGCACGCCGATGGCGACAAACAAGAACCAGTCCCAACCCAAGGCCGGCGTGACCCATTCGAACGGCAGGATGGGTGTCGCGGCGACCGTGCCGACGATGGTGGCCATGGTCGCCGACGCATCCGGGCGCTCGGCCTGACCGTAGCGACGGGAGTAGAGCTGATAGAAGGCGCTGCAAAGCGTGCTGCCGACGATCAGCAGGGAGTGCCATTCGAAGCGCGCGTCGCCGGGCCGCACGACGATCAAGGCGCCGGCGAAGCCGACACAGACGGCGAGCCAGCGGGCCAGCCCGACCGGCTCGCCGAGGAATCGCGATGACAACGCGGTCACGATCAACGGGCTTGTGAGCGAGATCGACGCCGCTGTCGCCAGCGGCAGATGGACCAAGCCGTGAAAGTACAGGAACGAGGAGAAGAACAGCAGCAGGCCGCGCACCACTTGGCTGCCGACATTGCGCCAGCGAAACAGGGCAAGCCCGCTCCGCGGCAGGAACAGCGCCAACATGAACACGAAGGCGAACAGATAGCGCGCCCAGATCACCTGCATGACCGGGTAGTTCTGGGTCAGCGTCTTGGAGATGGCGTTGAGGACCGAGAAGCAGGCGACTGACAGCAATATGGCCAGGATGGCGCGCAGAATCCGGTCCGTCGGCGGCATGGGCGCCGGCGGGACTTTGACACTCATGACGCGGAACCTAACCGCCCTGCTCCGGCGTACAAGCATCCGTTGCGGCGGCAGCCCAGCGCGTGGCGCAGGGCTCCCGATCAGCGAGGTCCGGAGATTGCTTCGCGATCCTCCTCGTCGCTCGGCCAGAGCAGCAACGACACCAGCAGCAGGATACCCAGCCCGCCGGCGATGCCGACAAAGCGATCAATGCCGGGCATGATGCTGGTCGGCGGCGCCGCCCCCTGGATCAACGTGATCACGTAGACGAAGGCCGATTGGGTGCCGAGATAGCCGACGCCGTGCTTGCCACCTTGCATATAGGCGCCGACCCACACCCCGGCCGCGATCAGCGCGAGCCACCACACGAACGACGTCAGGTCGAGGCCGAGAACGGTCAGCGCGAGCACGCCGCCGATCAGGCAGCCGATGAAGCGATGCAGAGATCGCTCGGCAACGGCGTGGCGGGTGCCGAGGCCACCATAGGTGATGACCGGCGCCGACATCACGACGGCAATCGAGATCGTCATCTCGGCGACCTGGGGAAGGTCGAGAAGGATCCAGACGATCAGGACGATGACGACCGAAATGCCGGCGCGCGCCCCGTGCAGCAGGGCAGGCCACTGGGCGCCCAGCAGATGACGCCACCCCGGCATGGCAGGCGGACGGTCGGCATGCCACTCCTGGAAGAGATTGGCCATCAGGATCGCCGCGACCACGCCGATGGCCACGTCGTACACGCGGTAGTACGCCGTCGGCACGATCTGAAGCGGATCGTTCAGGCCGCTCAGCAGCACCATGATCGAGGTGATGGCGAGGAACAGCCAGGCGAGCCCATGCGGGCTCACCTGCATGGCCATCACGCCCAGCATGGTCACGCCGCCCATGACGAAGCACAGTGCGACGTGGTCGTAGGGCAGCCAGCGCCCCAGGATGAAGCCCACCAGCGCCCCTGCGATCGTGCCGATGAGGCGCAACAGCCCGCGCCGCACCGACCCGGCGCCGGTCGACATCATCGACATGAAGGCGCTGATCGCCGCCCACCACGGCGATTCCACTTCCAGGTAGAGGGCCACGACGGTGGCCAGCACTACGGCACTGGCGACGACGACGCCTTGCCGGTTCAGGGCGGGGTCCCGTCCCAGCTCGGCGAGCTCCAGCCGCAAGCTCTCGAGCGCCTTGGCGGTCATGCGACCACCCTCGACAAAATCCTCGGCGATTGCGCGAGTGAAGTCGCGGATCATGGGAAGATCACGGTGCGCGCGTCGGCTCCCATGTAGAGCTTGCCCTGCGGTGGCGGACCGTCGAGCACGATGGTGACGGGAATGCGCCGCTGCAGGCGGATCCAGTCGGTTGTCGGCGCCACGTAGGGCAGCAGCATCGGCGCCTGCGGATCGCGACTGAAGCCGCGGGCGATACCGGTGACCTTGGCGCGATGGAGCTGCCACGGGGCGCTGTCGAGCCACACCCAGGCCGTCGACCCGATGGCGAGCTGGCGCACATAGTACTGCTTGTAGTTGGCCATGATGCGCCAGGCGTCGGAATCGACGATGCCGATCATCGGGATGTTGATCGTCGCCGTGTCGCCCGGACGTGTGGTCAGGTTGGTGATCGCGCCGTTAACCGGCGCCACGACGATGGTCCGGCTGAGCTTCCATTGCGCCGTCGCCATTTCGGCCTTGGCCAGGGCGAGCGCCGCCTGGTGGGCGTTGATGCTGGTGCGCGCCTTGGTGATCGCGACCTGGGCGATCGTCATCTCGGCGGCGGTGCGCCGCAAGGCGTCGTTGGCGCGATCGAGCTCGGCACGCGGCGCGTTGTTCTCCGCCGCCAGCACGGCGTAGCGGGCCTGCTCCTGGACGGCGTAGGTGTGGGCGGATGTTGCCGCCTCGAGCGCCGCCATGGACGAGGAAAGCTCCTCCTGCGCCACCTTGACCAGGGCGGTCGATTCATCGATCTGCGCCTGGCGCTGATTGACCTCGAGCTGGAACGGCGTCGGATCGATGGTCACCAGCTTGTCGCCGACCTTGACGTCCTGGTTGTCGACCACGTGCACGGTGATGATGCGTCCGGTGATCTCGGGGGCAACCGCGACGAGGTCGGAGCGGACATAGGCGTCGTCGGTGTAGGCGACGAAGTAGGTCGCGACCTCCCACAGCACGAACAGCACCACCAGGGTGCCGCCGACGGTGATCAGCCGGCGCAACCGGCTGGCCGTGCGGGCAGGCTTTGGCGCTTCCGCTGCCGGCGCCGGCTGACCGCCCGGCGGCGGCGCGGCGGCCGGTTCGACCTCCGGCGCCGGCGGCTCGGGCGGTGCGTGAGGCTCCGCAGGCTTGGGCGCAGCCTCGGCTTTGGCCGGCGCGGCCGCAAGGCGAGTCACTGCGGCGAGCGGCCGGACGATTTCCCCTTGCGGCTCACGCCGCGGCGGTGCAGTCGGGGGCGCGGCATCGCTCATCGCTCTGCAACATAGCGTGATTCACGGGTCGGTTCACGTGCCTGCTCCCGCCCCCGGTCAGGGCAATCACGTGTCGCAAAAATGCCGTCGCCCCGAGCGGAGCCGCCCATCGGGCGGCCCAGTCGAGGGACCTTTCAATCGCCCTTGGAGAGCGACGCCACGAGTTTGGCCAGCTCGACGGCACTGAAGGGCTTGGCGACGACATGGACCTGCGGATGCGGCATCGGCCCGGCCGGCTCGGCTCCCGAGCAGCGGATGATCGCCACCGCCGGCCGCCGCTCGAGCGCCGCCTCGATGACACGCTCCCCAGACATGTCGGGCAAGCCGATATCGACGATCACCACAGACAGCGGCACGTCACTGTCGATGACCTCGATCGCCTTCTGCCCGGACGCCGCCTCGATGCACGCAATATTCAACCCATCCAGCGCGTCGACGACCACGGCGCGGATCAGGAACTCGTCCTCGACCAACAGCACGCTCGTCATGCAGCCTTCCTAGTCGGCGGCTTTCGCCAGCATGGGTTGGGGCTTGAACGGCAGGATCGTTGTCGCGCGTACGGCGGGCAGTGGCAAGGGCGGCGTCTCCGCGCCGAGGGCGCGGGCTGCGTTCCACGCCCAGCGCGGATCGAGCAGGAAGGCGCGCGCGTGCGCGGTGCAATCGGCCTCGCCCGATGCGATGATCCGCTCGGCCTGCTCCGGCTCGGTGATGATGCCGACCGCCCATGTCTTGATGCCGACTTCCTTGCGGATGCGCGCCGCGAACGGAACGTGGTAGCCGGGCGCCACCGCGATCTTCTGCGCCGGCGAGTTGCCGCCCGAGCTGACGTCGATGAAGTCGCAGCCCAGCGCCTTGAGCTGCCGCGCGGTTTCCACCGTATCGTCTATGGTCATGCCGCCATCGACCCAGTCGGTCGCCGACAGGCGGATGCCCAGGGCCTTCTCGCGCGGCCATATCCTGCGACAGGCCTCGAACACCTCGAGCGGAAAGCGTCGGCGCTTCTCCATCGTGCCGCCGTACTCGTCGGTCCGACGGTTGGTGAGCGGCGAAAGGAACTGATGCAGGCAGTAGCCGTGCGCGCCGTGCAGCTCGATCACGTCGAAGCCCAGCCGGGCGCTGCGCTCGACGGCCGACACGAACGCCTGCTTGACGCGCTTCAGGCCGACCCCGTCGAGCGCGACCGGCGTATGCCATTTCGTGTCGTACGGCACGGCTGACGCGGAGAAGGTCGTCCACGGCAGGTCCGGCGCGTCGGCCTGGGTGAGCGGTCCGCCGCCCTTCCACGGGCGCTGCGCCGACGCCTTGCGGCCGGCATGGGCCAGCTGGACGGCGAGCTTTACGTTCGGCATCCAGGCCCGCACCCAGTCGACGACCGGCTTCAGGGCCGCTTCGTTGTCGTCGCTGTATAGACCGAGACAGCCTTGAGTGATGCGGCCCTCGCGCTCCACATGGGTCGCTTCGAGGCACAGCAGCCCGGCGCCCGACATCGCCATCATGCCGTAGTTCACCAGGTGCCACGGCTGGGCGCTGCCATCGACTGCCGCATACTGGCACATCGGCGACACGACGATGCGATTGGGCAGGGTGACCCCGCCGATCTCGACGGGCGTGAACAAATGGACGGTCATGGGGCTCCTGCTGGAATGAGCTTCAATTCATCGTCTTCCGGACCGCAGGCGTCCCACCCGCTCATGCTCATGAGCGAGCGGGACGCTCGCGGTCCGCAAGATCATGAGGCATTCACCCGCTGATCGACGGGCCGGTCTCGTGGCCCAGCCATTCCTCGATCAGGCGGCGGGCGATCGAATCGCGGCGCGGCATGAAGAAGGAGCCATCCTTCGGCAGGTTCTCGGGCCGAAGCTCCTCGCGGCTGAGCCACAGAGCGCTCGCCAGCTCGTTCTCGTTGACGGTGAAGTCGAGCGACTCGGCCTCGGCATGAAAGCCGATCATCACCGAGGCGGGAAACGGCCAGGGTTGCGATGAGCGATAGGTGACGTTCTTCACCCGTACCTTCACCTCCTCGTAGACCTCGCGCGCCACCGCATCCTCGAAGCTCTCGCCGGGCTCGACGAAGCCCGCGAGCGTCGAATGCATGCCGCGAGGAAACTGCTTGCCGCGTCCCAGCAGGCACTTGTCGCCGTGATGGACCAGCATGATGACGGCCGGATCGGTGCGCGGGAAATGCTCGGTCTTGCAGTTCTCGTTGGTGCACATCCGGACGTGGCCGCCGCGCGCGATCTTTGTGCTGGCGCCGCACACGCCGCAGTAGCGATGGCGGCGATGCCAATAGGTCATGCCGCGGGCATAGGCGAGGATCGAGCCTTCGCGCGCGAACAGGAGCGCGCCGACCTGCCGCAGGTCGACGAACTCGCCAAGATCCTTCAACGGCACGTCCTTGCCGGTGACGTCGACGGCGAAGTAGGGCGTGCCCTCGACATACCCCAGGAAGATGTGGGTTTCGGCCGCATTGGCGACCGCTCTTCCCATCATGCCCTGGAGGAACACCGCCTCAGGGTTGCCGCCGGCCTTCACCAGGTTGCGTTCGGTGTCGATCGGCACGAATCGCGCCGCACCGGACGAAGCGAGCTCGATCATGCGCTCCTCGTCCTCGCGCTCATGGCTCGCGCGATCGATCTCGGCACTGGAATAGGGATTTCTCGGTCTTTGCTGCATGGGCGCGGACCGTGCCACAGGGGCGGCGCGGCTGCAATTGCAGGAGTCTGGCTCGCGATCGCCGGGCGGGCTGGCTTATAGTAAATTCCGTCATCCCGAGCGGCGCGAAGCGAAGTCGCCGCGGTCACCTAATCGCCTCTGCCAGCACCTCGGCGACGTGTACTGCCTGTCGGTTGCTGCCGTCGGCGATCTGGTGCCGGCAGGACGTTCCGTCGGCCACGATCAGGGCATCGTCGCCGGCCTTGCGCACCGCCGGCAGCAGCGACAGCTCGGCCATGGCGATGGACGTCTCGTAGTGCTCGGCCTCGTAGCCGAAGCTGCCGGCCATGCCGCAGCAGCTCGACTCGATCACGCTGACGGTCAGCTCGGGCACGAGGGCGAGCGCCTCTTGAACGGCGGTCATGGCGCCGAAGGCCTTCTGGTGGCAGTGGCCATGCAGCAGGGCGGACTTGTATGAGAGCGGCTTGAGCTCGAGGGCGAGGCGACCCGCCTTCTTCTCCTGCACCAGGAATTCCTCGAACAGGAAGGCGTTGTCGGCGAGCGCCCTCGCCTCCTCGCCGAGCCCGAGCGCGAGAAATTCGTCGCGCATGGTGAACAGGCACGATGGCTCGAGTCCGATGATCGGCACGCCTCGGGCGACGAACGGGTTCAAAGCATTAAGCAGGCGCCGTGCCTCGCCCTTGGCCTTGTCGACCTGCCCCATCGCGAGATAGGTGCGGCCGCAGCACAGCGCCGGCGCCCCGAGGGTCGGCCAGGCAACCGCAACACGATGCCCGGCGGCCGACAGCACGCGGCGTGCGGCATGCAGGATGTGCGGCTCGAAATTGTTGGAGAAGGTGTCGGCGAAGATCACCACTGTCGCGTCGCGCTCGTCGACGTTGGTCGTGGCGAGAAAGGTATCGCCGCGCCACCTGGGCAGGGTGCGCTGCCTGGCGAAGCCCAGCCAGGGCTGCACCAGGCCGGCAAGATTGAACAGCCACGGCAGTCGCCGCGCCCACGGCGCGATCTCCGGCAGGCCGCCAATCAGCTTGTCGCGCAGGCTGAGCCCCTTGCTCATGCGGCGGGCCGATCGCACCTCGATCTTCATGCGCGCCATGTCGACGCCGGTCGGGCAGTCGCGCTTGCAGCCCTTGCAGCTGACGCAGAGGTCCATCGCCCGGGCGACGGCGTCCGAGCGCAGCGCCTCGGGGCCGAGCTGGCCGGAAAGCGCGAGCCGCAGCGTATTGGCACGGCCACGCGTCAGGTGGATCTCGTCACGCGTGACCCGAAATGACGGGCACATCGTGCCGGCATCGAACTTCCGACAGTGGCCGTTGTTGTTGCACATCTCGGCAGCCTTGGCGAAGCCGCCGGTCGGATCGCCGCCGCTGCCCGGTTCGCTCAGCGTCTCGGTGACCGGATCGTTCTGGACGTTCCACGCCGACCAGTCGAGCGCCGGCTGGTAGGCGACACTGGCGTAGCCGGGCTTGAAGCGGAACAGCGAGCGGTCGTCCATCCGCGTCGGCCGCACGATCTTGCCGGGATTGAGAATGCCCTGCGGATCGAACAAGTCCTTCACCGACTCGAAGGCCTTGGTGAGACGAGGCCCGAACTGCCACGCCACCCATTCCGATCGCACCAGCCCGTCGCCGTGCTCGCCCGAGAAGGCGCCCTTGTACTGGCGCACCAGCGCCGACGCCTCCTCGGCGATGGCCCGCATCCTGGTCGCGCCCTCGCGACGCATGTCGAGGATCGGCCGCACGTGAAGCGTTCCCACCGACGCGTGGGCATACCAGGTGCCGCGCGTGCCGTGCTTGGCGAACACCTCTGTCAGACGTTGCGTGTAATCGGCCAGATGCTCGAGCGGAACGGCGCAATCCTCGATGAAAGACACCGGCTTTCCGTCGCCCTTCATCGACATCATGATGTTGAGGCCCGCCTTGCGGACCTCCCACAGCTCGGCCTGCGGCTGCGGCTCCGGCATCTCGACCACGCTGCCCGGCAAACCGAGATCGCCCATCAGCTCGACCAGCCGCGCGAGATCGCGCAGCTGCGGCTCGCGCTCCTCGCCGGCGAACTCGACCAGCAGGATGGCCTCGGGACGCCCGATCAGGGCGCGCTCGATGACCGGCCGGAAGGCGGGATTGGCGCGCGCCAGCTCGATCATGGTGCGGTCAACCAGCTCGACCGCCGTTGGCTTCAATTTGACGATGTGCTGGGCGCTGTCCATCGCCTTGTAGAAGCTCGGGAAGTTTACCACGCCCAACGTCTTGTGCTTGGGCAGCGGCGAAAGCTTCAAGGTCAGCCGCTCGGTCACCGCCAGCGTGCCCTCGCTGCCGACCAGCAGGTGCGAGAGGTTCACCGAGTTGTCGAGCGTGTAGGGCCGCTCCGACTGCGGGAAGAAGATATCGAGGTTGTAGCCGCCGACCCGGCGCAGCACCTTCGGATACTGGCGCTCGATCTCGGCACGCTCGGCGAATGCGAGTGCCGCCACCTTGTCGGCAATGGCGCGGACCGCCGCCGGCATGTCCTCGGGTCGCGCCGAGCCGAAGCGGACGCGCTCGCCCGTCGCCAGGATGGCGTCGATCGAAGCGACGTTGTGCACCATGTTGCCGTAGCGGATCGATCGGCTGCCGCACGAATTGTTGCCGGCCATGCCGCCGAGGGTGCATTGCGCCGAGGTCGAGACATCGACCGGGTACCAGAGACCGTGCGGCCTGAGCCAGGCGTTGAGCTGATCGAGCACGACGCCCGGCTGCACCGTCACCTCGGCGCGGTTCTTGTCGAAGCCCACGACCTCGCGCAGGTATTTCGACACGTCGACCACCAGCGCGCTGCCGACAGTCTGGCCGCACTGCGACGTGCCGGCGCCGCGCGGCAGGATCGCCGCGCCGGCATCGCGCGCGATGTCGACGATGAGACCGAGATCGGTCTCGTCGCGCGGCAGCACGACGCCCATCGGCTCGACCTGGTAGATCGAGGCGTCGGTCGAATAGCGCCCGCGCGAGGCCTTGTCGAAAAGGACCTCGCCCTTGATCGTGCGGCGCAGGGTTTGCTCGAGCGTTGTCAGTCCAGCTTCACTCCGGCCGCGGTCACGACCTTCTGCCATTTCTCGATCTCGGTGCGGATGCGCTTGGCGAAGTCGGCTCGCGATTCGCCGCCCGCCTGCGCAGTCTGGTCCTTCCAGATCTTCTGCAGCTTGGGATTGGCCAGCGCCTTCACGACCTCGGCATGCATGCGGTCGACGATCGGCTGCGGCGTACCCTTGATCGCCCACAGACCGTACCAGGTCGATACGATCCAGTTCGGCACGCCGATCTCGGCCGCGGTCGGAATGTCGGGAAACTCGGGGTTGCGCTGCGGCGTCGCCACGGCGAGACCGATCAACCGGTTGGTGCGGATCTGCGAGGCCGAGGTGCCCATGCCGTCGAACATCATGTCGACATTGCCTGCGAGCAGGTCCTGCATCGCCGGGCCGGCGCCGCGATAAGGCACGTGGGTGATCTGTGTCTTGGTCTCCAGCTTGAACAGCTCGCCCGCGAGATGGTGCGCCGTGCCGGCACCGGGCGAGGCGTAGTTCACCTTGCCCGGATTGGCTTTGATATAAGCCAGAAATTCGGCCGCCGTCTTGACCGGCACGCGCGAGGGGTTGATCGAGATCACCTGCGGAACGAGCGCAATCATGGTGATCGGCTCGAAGTTCTTCTCGAGGTCGTAGTCGAGGCTCTTGTAGATGCTGGGCGCGATCGTGTGATGGATGGCGCCGACGAAGAACACCGAGCCGTCGGGCTTCATCTTGGCGGCTTGCGAGGCGCCCACCGTGCCGCCGGCGCCGCCCTTGTTGTCGATGATGATCTGGCAACCGAGCTGCTCGCCGACCTGCGCTGCCAGCGGACGGGCAAAGACGTCGGTGCCGCCGCCGGCAGGAAACGGATTGATCCAGGTGATGGTGGGTGGCGGCCAGCCTTGCTGGGCGCGCGCCACCATGGGCGCCGCCAGCGACGCGGCAATACTGAGCGCCAACGCCCTGCGGCGCGAAACGATGACCCTGGACGACATAAAACTCACTCCTCCCCGTCCGGCCTGTTCATTGTCTCCAGGACGACCTGAAGCTTCGCCTGGAGGTGCCGTACGAGCAGATCACGTAGCGCGACGCCATCACGCGCCGCAAGGGCCGCCAGCATGGAACGGTGCTCGGCGACCGCCCGGTCCCATTTGTCGCGGTTGAGATTCGAATGAAAGCGCAGCGCGTGCAGGCGGACGTTGAGCGTCTGCTGCATCTGCGTGAGCACCGGGTTTGCAGCCATCGCGCTGATACGATCATGGATGGCGCGATTGGCCCGGTAGTAGGCCGGCAAATCGGCCCGCGCGTGCGCCCGCTCCATGTCCGATTGCAGGGCATGGAGAGCGGCCAGGTCGCCGTCGGTAGTGTTGCGGACCGCCAGTTCGCCGGCCAAGCCCTCCAGCCCGGCCATGACCTCGAAGGCATGGCGGACGTCCTCGGGTGACAGCGCCGCCACCTGGACGCCGCGGTTCGGCAGCTGAACCAGCAACCCGTCAGCCGCCAGCATCCGGAAAGCCTCGCGAAGCGGCGTGCGCGACACGCCGAGCTGCTCACTGAGTTCGCGCTCGTTCAGCCGCATGCCCGGCGCCAGGACGCCTTCGATGATCAGCGAGCGCAGCCGCTCGGCCGCCGCCTGCGGCAGGCTCGAACGCGCGATCGAGAGGCTTGATCCGTCCATGGCCCACTGGACACAGTTTGGCATGTTGTATACAAAATGCAAGTACCAGCGAGGGAGCCGACCATGCGCCTGAATTCTCACCCCAGCGGCCGCCACTTCCTGCAGATCCCCGGGCCGACCAACGTGCCCGACCGCATCTTGCGGGCGATGGACTATCCGACCATCGATCACCGCGGACCGGAGTTCAACGCGCTGGCCAAGAAGGTGCTGCGCAGCATCCGCCAGGTTTTCCAGACCAGGCAGCCGGTCATCGTTTATCCGGCGTCAGGCACGGGAGCCTGGGAAGCCGCCCTGGTGAACACGCTGTCGGCGGGCGATCTCGTGCTGATGTGGGAGACCGGCCACTTCGCCTCGCTGTGGAAGCGCATGGCCGACCGCCTGGGACTGAAATCGGAGTTCATGGGCGGCGACTGGCGCAAGCCCGCCGACCCGGCCGCGATCGAATCCCGTCTGCGTAACGATCCCGACCACACCATCAAGGCGGTATGCATCGTCCACAATGAGACCTCGACCGGCGTGGTGAGCGACATCTCCGCCGTACGCCGCGCCATCGATTCGGCAAAGCACCCTGCCCTGCTGCTGGTCGATACCATCT
The DNA here is from genome assembly GCF_050185545.1 of Reyranella sp. Classification (GTDB taxonomy): domain Bacteria; phylum Pseudomonadota; class Alphaproteobacteria; order Reyranellales; family Reyranellaceae; genus Reyranella. The sequence goes on from NZ_JBFWZI010000001.1 coordinate 116,709, forward strand.
CCTCGCTGGGCTCGATCGACTATCGTCACGACGCATGGGGCGTCGACGTGACCGTTGCCGGCTCGCAGAAGGGCCTGATGCTGCCGCCTGGCCTCTCCTTCAACGCGGTGAGCGAGAAGGCGGTCGCGGCGTCGAAAGGCTCGAAGCTGCCAAAGTCGTTCTGGAACTGGGAGGAGATGCTGGCGACCAATGCCAATGGCTGGTTCCCCTACACGCCCGCTACCAATCTGCTCTACGGCCTCAACGAGGCCTGCGACATGCTGTTGGAAGAAGGCCTCGATGCGGTGTTCGCCCGCCATGCCCGTCATGCCGAGGCGACGCGCCTTGCGGTGACGGGCTGGGGTCTCGAGATTCTGTGCAGCGCCCCCAAGGCCTACTCGGGGTCGCTGACCGCGATCGTGATGCCGGAAGGCCACGACGCCGACGCCTTCCGCAAGGTCGCGCTGGAGAACTTCAACCTGTCGCTGGGACAGGGCCTCAGCAAGGTCGCCGGCAAGGTCTTCCGCATCGGCCATCTCGGCGACTTCAACGACCTGATGCTGCTCGCGACTCTGTCGGGCGTCGAGATGGCGCTGGGTCTGGCGAAGGTTCCGCACAAGTCGGGCGGGGCTCAGGCCGCCCTCACCTACTTGCGGGACACGGCGCCCGGGGCCCGGCAATAGGAAGCTGCTGCAAGAAATCGATCGATCCAGGCCTTGCCAAATGGAGAGCCGGATGGTCCACCCAGCCAGCCCGACCCACGGCGCTTCTTTGACCCGTGAAGTGTCTCGACACGGACGCCGAGAACTCGCCCTATAGCGCCAACGGGGAAAGCTTGTCCCAAAGCAGCTCGACGCCGTGGCCAGGCCGGTCGGATGCGATGGCCTTGCCTTCGACGATACGCATCGGCTCGGCCATGTACCGGTCGAGTCCGAAGCCGTGCACCTCGAGATACGATCGATTCGGTGCCGCAGCCAGCAGATGCACCGTCAAATCGTGTACGCCATGGGAGGTGACGGGCAGGTTGAACGCTTCGGCGAGCCGGCACACCTTCATGAACACCGTGATGCCGCCGCAGTTGCTGACATCCGGTTCCGGGTAAGTGACGCCGCCGGCCGCGATCATCTGCTGGAACTCGTAGAGCGTATGCAGGTTCTCGCCTGTGGCAATCGGAACGCCACCCTGCGCCACGATGCGTGCATGGCCGGCCACATCGTCGGGAATCGTCGGCTCCTCCAGCCAGACCAGGTTGAACTCGGCCAATGCCCGGGCCGCACGCACGGCGTGATCGACAGACCAGCCCATGTTGGCATCGACCATCAACGGGAAGTCATCGCCCAGCTTCTTGCGCATGGCACGCACCCGCTCGACGTCGTCGCCCAGCTGGGCTCGGCCGACCTTCATCTTGATGGCGCGGAAGCCCTGGCCGAGAAAATCGTCGCTTTGCGCCAGCAGCTTCTCCAACGGGAACTGAAGGTCGATGCCACCCGCATAGCAGGGCACCTGCGGGTCAAAGCCGCCCAGCAGACGCCACAGGGGCTTCGCCACCCGGCGCGCCGCCAGGTCCCACAGCGCGATGTCGACTGCCGAGATCGCCAACGCTGCGAGGCCGCCACGGCCACCGTAGTGCGTGCCCCACCACATGCGCTGCCATAGCGCCTCGATGCGCTCCGCATCCTGGCCGACCAGCAGCGGTGCCAAATCATCACGCACCAATGAGGCCACAGCCCGTCCACCATGGCCAACCGTATAGGTGTAGCCCAACCCTTCTACGCCATCGCCGTCGCGCACTCGGACCGTGACCAGGGCGAAATGATGGATGTCGCCGTGTGTGCTGTCAGACAACACGACCGGCAGCGGCACGCGGTAGCAACCGACGTCGAGCGAAGCGATGGTAGTCATGGAGCCCTCGGCTGAACTCAACGCAGCAGACACGCCACGTGATGACCCGGCGCCACCTCCCGCAGCGGTGGTGCAGTCACCTTGCATTCGGCAATGGCATACGGGCAGCGCGTGTGGAAGTGGCATCCGGGCGGCGGATTGGCCGGGCTCGGCACGTCGCCCTGGACGATGCGCTTGCGCTGACGCCGCCGCCTGGGGTCGGGCGCCGTCGCCGCTGAAAGCAGCGCCTCGGTGTAGGGGTGCTTCGGCGTGTTGAACAGGCTGCGCTTGTCGGCGAGCTCGACGATGCGCCCGAGATACATCACGGCAATGCGATGGCTGATGTGGCGCATCACCGCCAGGTCGTGGCTGATGAACAGGTAGGCGAGCCCGTACTCCTCCTGCAGGTCGATCAGCAGGTTCAGCACCTGCGCCTGCACCGACACGTCGAGCGCCGACACCGGCTCATCGGCGACGATCAGGTCGGGATTGACCGACAGTGCCTTGGCGATCCCCAGACGCTGGCGCTGCCCGCCGGAGAACTCGTGGGCGAATTTGCGCATCGCATCGGGCCGCAGCCCGACACGCGTGAACAGGCTCGCCACCTTGTCTGCGGTTTCGCGGCCACGCGTCAGGTCGTAATTCTCCAGCGGCTCGCCGACGATCGTGCCGGCCGAGAGGCGCGGATTCATCGATGAGTACGGATCCTGGAAGATCGTCTGGATGCGCCGGCGATGAGACCACATGGCGGCCGGCGGAAGCTCCGTCACATCCTCGCCGCTCAGCAGGATGCGGCCCGCAGTCGGCTCGATCAGCTTCAGAACGGTCTTGCCGATTGTCGACTTGCCGCAGCCCGACTCGCCCACCAGGCCGAGCGTCTCGCCGCGCCGGATGGAGAAGCTGACGCCGTCGACCGCCTTAACCTGGCCGACCTGGCGCTGCAGCAGGCCGCCATGGATCGGGAAGTGCTTGACCAGGTTGCGGACGTCGAGGAGCGCGGGATCGCTCATCGCACCACCTCCCAGCAGGCCACCGTATGGCCGCCGCCGGCGTCGACGAAGGGCGGCGCCTCGGCGCGACAGCGCTCCGTCGCCAGCGCGCAGCGTGCGGCAAAGGCACAGCCGGTGATGGGCTGGGTCAGGATCGGCACGAGGCCAGGTATCTCCTGCAGCCGCGGACGCTTGCCGGAGATGTCGGCCTCGACGTCGAGCCGGGGGATCGCCCGCATCAGGCCGACCGTGTAGGGGTGCAAGGGCCGCTCGAACAGCGCTTCCACCGGGGCCTCCTCGACCTTGCGCCCGGCATACATCACGACGACGCGTTCGGTGGTTTCGGCAACCACGCCGAGATCGTGGGTGATCAGCACGATGGCGGTTCCGGTCTTCTCCTTGAGCTCCAGCATCAGATCGAGGATCTGGGCCTGGATGGTGACGTCGAGCGCCGTCGTCGGCTCATCGGCGATCAGCACCTGCGGATCGCACGACAGGGCCATGGCGATCATCACCCGCTGGCGCATGCCGCCCGACAGCTGGTGCGGATACTCGTCGAGCCGCCGGCGGGCGTCGGCAATGCGCACCAGGTTCAGCATCTCGCAGGCCCGCTCGCGCCCGGCCTTCCACGGCACGCGGAGATGACGCACGACGTTCTCGGCGATCTGCGTGCCGACCGTCAGCACCGGATTGAGGCTGGTCATCGGCTCCTGGAAGATCATCGAGATGTGATGACCGCGCAGGCGCTTCATCGCCTCCTCGTCGAGACTGGTGAGTTCCTGGCCGTCGAAGCGGATCGAGCCGGAGGCGATGCGGCCAGTCTCGGCCGGGATCAGGCGCAGGATCGACAGCGCCGTCACCGACTTGCCGCAGCCCGATTCGCCCACGATGCCGAGCGTCTCGCCGCGCGCCAGATCGAACGAAACGCCGTCGACAGCGCGCACGACGCCGTCCAGCGTGTTGAACTGCGTACGCAGGTCGCGCACTTCGAGGAGAGCGGTCACAGGCGCCGTGCCAGCCTTGGATCGAGCCGGTCGCGCAGGCCATCGCCCAGCAGGTTCACTGCCAGGACCGTAACGGCGAGGAACCCGCCCGGAATCAGGATTGTCCACGGCGCAATCTGAAAGAAGGTGCGGCCCTGGGCGATGATGTTGCCCCAGCTCGGCACCTCGGGCGGAACGCCGGCGCCAAGGAAGCTCAGGCCTGCCTCGATCAGCATCGCCGAGGCGCAGACATAGGTCGATTGCACGATCAGCGGCGCCAGGGTGTTCGGCAGCACATGGCGCACAAGCAGCTTCAGGGTTCGCGTACCGCCGGCGATGGCGCTCTCGATGTAGGGCTGGGCGCGGATCGACAGCACGACCGCGCGCACCACGCGCACGATGCGCGGCACTTCGGGAATGACGATCGCCACGATGACGATGCCGAGACCGGGCCGCGTCAGGGTGATCAGGGCGATGGCGAGCAGGATCGACGGGATCGCCATCACCCCGTCCATGATCCGCATCACCACGCCATCGATGCGCTGGAAGTAGCCGCAGGCGAGCCCGAGGGCGAGGCCGAGCAGGCTCGAGAAGGCCGCCACCGAAAGACCGACGATCAACGAGACGCGCGCGCCATAGACCGTGCGCGAGAAGACATCGCGGCCGAACTGGTCGGTGCCGAACCACCAGCGCTCCGACGGCGGCCGCAGGCGGTTGACCGGCGTGATCTTGAACGGATCGTGGGTAGCGATGAGCGGGGCGAAGATGGCAACGATCACCAGGGTCAGCAGCAGGACGCCGCCGAGGGTAATGGTCGGGTTGCGCCGGATCGCCGTCAGCAGCGAGAAGCGGCGCGATGGCGGCGCGAGTTCTTCGACCAGGGAGGCGGAGGGGACGGCCATATCAGGAGCGGATAGTCAGTAGCGGATGCGCGGATCGAGGAAAGCGTAGGAGATGTCAATCATCAGGTTGACCAGCACCTTGGCGGCGGCAAACACCAGGATCAGGCCCTGCACGATCGGATAGTCGCGCTTCAGGACAGCGTCCACCGTGAGGCGACCCAGGCCCGGAATGTTGAACACGGTCTCCGTGATCACGACGCCGGATATCAGCAGGGCGATGCCGATGCCGATCACGGTGACGATCGGCACCGCGGCGTTTTTCAGGGCGTGCAGCAGCAGCACGCGATCGGTCGCCAAGCCCTTGGCATTTGCGGTACGGATGTAGTCCTGCTGCAGCACCTCGAGCATCGACGCGCGGGTGATGCGGGCGATCAGCGCCATGTAGGTCACGCCGAGCGCGACCGAGGGCAGGATCAGGCACTCGACGAATGGCCAGAAACCTTCGCCGATCGGGCGGTAGCCCTGCACCGGCAGCAGCTGCCATTGCACGGCGAAGAAATAGATCAGGACGTAGGCCAGCACGAACACCGGCATGGCGAAGCCCAGGACGGCGAAGCCCATGACCAGGCGATCGACCAGCTTGCGCGCCTTCCACGCCGCCACCACGCCGATGGGAATGGCGAGCGCCACCGCCACGAACAGGGTCGACAGGGCGAGCGCCAGGGTCGGCTCGACGCGCTGGGCGATCAGGCGCGTCACCGGCAGATTGGAGAAGATCGAAACACCCAGGTCGCCGCGCATAAGGTCCCACAGCCAGACGCCGAACTGCTCGACGACCGGCCGGTCGAGGCCGAGCTTGACGCGAACGGCAGCAATCGACTCGGCGGTCGCGTCGTCGCCGGCGATGATCGCCGCCGGGTCGCCCGGCGCGAAGCGCAGCAGAAAGAAGACGAACAGCGCCACCACCGCCATCACCGGCAGGGTGGCGAACAGGCGCCGCACGATATAGGCGGTCATGTCAGCTCCTCCCCACGAAGTGGGGAGGTGGCCACGAAGCGGCCGGAGGGGTCATGGCTGGGAGCGCGCACTCCGATGGCGCTCTTCTTGTTGGCTGGACATCCCATGAGCGCCATCGGAGTGGCGCGCTCCCAGCCATGATCCGTCGCCGTAAGACGGAGCACCTCCTCATAGGCATTAAAATACAAAGGGACCTCACCCTGAGGAGGCCGCGCAGCGGCCGTCTCGACGGGTCGGCAACAGTGAAGGACGCCGCGACACGAATTTTCTAACGATCTCCTGTGTGGCCCATCCTTCGAGACGTGCCCTGCGGGCGCTCCTCAGGATGAGGTTTCCCTCTACTTTAACGCCCACGGGGCACCTCCCCGGCGAAGCCGGGGAGGAGAATGAGAAACGTCACTTCTTCGTAATCCCCCACAGCACCGTCAACCCGGTGTTGGGCACGATGCCGTCGATGCGGTCGGCACGATAGGCGAGCGGCGTATCGAACTGACCGAACGGGATGTAGACGACCTGCTCCATCGCCCTGGTCTGCAGCTCCTTGGCGATCCTCTTGCGCTCGTCCTCGCTCGACGCCATGCCGAACGCATTGCGCAGCTTTTCGATCTCCGGATCGCACGGCCAGCCGAACAGCCCCTTCTCGCACGCGGCACCGATCCAGGTGTGCAGCACCGGGTTCGCCGAACCGACGCCGCCCGTCAAGGTGACGAAAATGTTCCAGCCGCCTTGGCTCGGTGGCTCCTTCTTGGCGCGCCGCGACACCACCGAGCCCCAGTCCATCGACTGGGCGTCGACGTTGAGGCCGGCCTCGCGCATCGCCTGGATCAACACCTGGGTCGCCGGCGCGATGGTGTTGTGATCGGTGGTGGCGAGCACCGTGATCGGTTCGCCGTTGTAGCCCGCCTCCTTCATGAGCTGCAGGGCCTTCTTGGGATTGTAGTCCTTGAAGAACGCGCTGCCACCGTCGTTCTCGTAAGGCCCGCCGCAGGTCAGCAGGCCGTGGCAGACGCGGTAGTACTTTGGATCTCCGACGATGGCGCGCAGGAAATCCTCCTGGTTGATCAGGTGGTACATCGCCTGCCGCGCCTTGACGTTGTTGAAGGGCGGATGCAGGTGGTTCAGCCGGATCATGCCCTGCGAGAGATCGAGTTTGCCCGTCTTCATCAGCTTGACACCCTTCGCCCTGGCGAGCAGGGGCAGGAAGTCGATGTTGGGGTTCTCGTAAAAGTCGATCTCGCCATTGACCAGGGCCGACATCGCGGTCTGCGGATCGGAGATCCACACCAGCTCGATTCGGTCCACACCGGGGATCTTGCTGCCGGCGAAGGAGGACGGCGGCTCGTTGCCCGGCCGCGGCACGTAGTCCTTGTTCTTCAGATAGACCGCCTTGCTGCCCGGGACCCACTGCTCCTTGGCGAAGATGAAGGGCCCCGAGCCGATCGACTCCTTGACCTGCTGCTGCGGATCGGTCAGCGCGTCCTTCTCGCGCATGATGGCGGCAATCGAGCTGCCGCTCTTGCCGAGTGATTCCAGCACCATGCCATAGGGCTCGCGCAGAACCATCTTGAACGTCTTGTCGTCGACCGCCTCCAGGGTCGTCACATAGCCCAGGAGGCGCTGGCCGACGCCGTCCTTGGCTCCCCAGCGCTTGATCGAGGCGATCACGTCCTTGGTGGTGACCGGGGAACCGTCATGGAACTTGAGGCCATCGCGCAGAGTGAAAGTGTAGGTCAGCCGATCGGGACTGATCTCGTACTTGCCCACCATTTGCGGCTGCGGCTTCTGGTCGGCGTCGTTGCCAAACAGCGTGTCGTAGACCAGCGCGCCATGGATGTTGGCGATGGTCTGCGTGGTCCAGATCGGATCGATCACGCGCAGGTCGGCGTGCATCACCGCCCGAAGCACCTTTTCCTGCGCCATCGCCGACAGCGGCAGGACGAGCGTCGTCAGGACGGCCAACAATCTCACAATCATGTTTCCCCTCGAGCCTCTCGAGCAACTCCCCATGCACAAATTATGGAAAGCTGCGAACTTGTCCAGCCATCTGGCATGCCCCGGCTGGAAAGAACAGCCGAAAGCTTCCAATGTGCATGGGGCGAAACACCCAGCACGCCCGGCGCGCACCACGATGGCAAGAAAATAGGGGCGGTAACCCGCCCCTGTTTTCATTAGGAGAGCAAGGCATGACCCTGGAAGAGCTGGTGGCGCCGGTCGAGCCGATCTCCGTCGCGGATATCGGCGCGGCGTGCATTGCCGAGGTGCCTGTCTACAGGCCGCTGCTCGATGCCGGCCTCGCTCATCTGCATGCCTTCGAAGGGGACCCGCGTCAGATCGAGAAAATCCGCGAGACCTATCGTGGCAAGGTGACCGTTCGCGATTGCTTCCTGTCCGACGGCAGTATCCACACCCTGCATGTCGCCACCACCGAAAGCGGCATGACCTCGCTGCTGAGGCCGAATGCGACCGCCCTGCGGTTCTTCAACGGCTTCCCGCTCTTCGGGCAAATCCACGAAACCCGCCCCGTCCAGACGATCCGGCTCGACGACGTCGGCGGGCTTCCCGACATCGACTTCCTGAAGCTCGATGTCCAGGGCGCCGAGCTCACTGTGCTCGAGCATGGCCTGCACAGGCTCGCGAGCTGTGTCGCGATCCAGCTCGAGGTCTCATATGTCTGCCTGTACGAAAATCAGCCGAGCTTCGGCGAAGTCGACCTCTTCATGCGTCGCAACGGTTTCCTTCCACATTGCTTCCTTGAGGTGAAAAAGTGGTCGATCGCGCCGATGCTGAGAGGCAACGACGCGCGACGTCCCTTCAATCAGCTGCTCGAGTCCGACATCGTGTACGTCCGCAACCTGCTGTCGCTCCAGGCGCTGAGCGCCCGCCAGCTCAGGAAGCTGTCGCTGATCGCTCACTATTGCTTTTCCAGCTTCGACCTCGCCGTACGAATCCTGATCGAGCTCGAGTCGCGCGGTGCCATAGCGTCCGAAACGCATCGCCGGTATCTCGAGATCCTGAACACGCGGGCGCCATCGGCCGGCAACCGTCAGCAGCCTTAGGGCCTGCAAAGCAAGCGCTTCATTTCACGCGATGACTGCATCCAGCAAGGTCGTCATCCCGAGCACAGCCAGGGCACTTGCATATGGAACAAATTTCGTCATCCCGACCGGAACCGAGCAGCGAGGCGTAGTGGAGGGACCTTTCTTCTTGCAGCATCGGCAAGAAAGGTCCCTCCACTGCACCGCCAATGGCGCTGTAAACAGCGCCTAATCGGGCGGCTCCGCTCGGGATGACGGTGTCTTTTGTAGACGAACACCCCGAGAGCACAGCGAGGGATCTTTGAGGTGTCAGGAGGGGTCCCCCGCCGTGCTGAGATGACCGGTTCCTTGGCGCACACACCAGCCCTGCTTTGCCACCGGCCCTTGGGGGAAGTTCCCTCGATGTCCCCCTTCAGCGACGGATACCCTCGAGCTCCCCCTTCGCCCAATCGATCGCCTGCTTCGCAGTGTTCCCCTTCACCATACGCGCAACCATTCCCGGGATCATGTATTGGCTCCAGATCTGCACCCCGACTTCCGGCGGCGCGCTCGAGCCAACGATGTAGTACTCGGCATCATGGTGAGAACGCACGGGATAGTTGTACAGCGTGCCCTTCGGCGGCTCGAGAGCGGCCCAAACCGGCAGATCCGCCATCGACAGGAAGGGCGGAATGTCGTAGCCGGCAGCCGGAACGCTGAGCTTGGCGACGACCTCGCGCTGACCGAGGAACGTCATCAGGTCCTTGGCCGCCGGCTTGTTCTGCGCCCATTGCCAGATGCCCCAGAAATAGGGCCGATGAGGCACGAGCCGACCCATCTTTCCCTTGGGATTTGGAAAGTGCCAAGTGTCGGCGGCGATCGGCGGCGCGTCGCGCTTGGCCACGGCCCAGGCGCTGGGCGGGTTCCAGATCAGGGCCGCCTTGCCGGCAACGAAAGCCTTGTTGTTGGACGCGTCGTCGTAGGAGATGGTTTCGCGCGGCAGGTACGGCACGAAGCGCTTGACGTACTCGAGCACCTCGCGGACCGGATCGGAATCGACAGTAATGTTGCCCTTGCCATCCACCAGATGCGCCCCGAACGCTCCGAACGTCGCGCCCCAGGTCTGGTTTGCGTCCGTGCTGTTGGCGCCGCAGCCAAGCGCGAACAGGTGGCCCGCCTTGTGGCACTGCTCGGCCATCCTCAACTGCTTCTCATAGGTCCATTCGGCCGCGCCTTTGGTCTTCTCGTCCTTGGCCGGGTACCACGCGGTCACATCCTCACCCGTAGCTTCCTTGATCATCGAAATGCGGGCGCATGGCGGCAGGGGAGCCGAGCCCCAGGCGACCGGCACGGCCAGCCACTTCCCACCCGCCGTGCCAAGATATTCCACGGCCTTGCTCACCGGCCCGTACTGCTTGATCAGCCCGTCGACGACGTCATTCACGGGCGTGAGCTTGTCGGCATACTGATGGGAAGCCCACTGGTCGAAGCAAAGGATGTCATGCCCGGCCCGCGCCTGCGCCTCGGCAGCCTGCGTGAGAATGATCTTGTTGCCGGCGGAAGGAATGAAGTCGATCGTGACCTCGACCTTGTTCTTGGCAGCCCAGTCGTCGACAAAGCCCTTCAGCACCGGATTGGTGCCCGGCACCCAGTGATCCCAAATGCCCATCGTCAGCTTGCCGGCTGCGTTCGCCGACTGAACATGCACCAGCGGCAGGCTTGCACCGACCGCGCCAGCCGCGACCTTGAACGCTCGTCGGCGGGTAATTCGATGGACACGTCTCATGCGCTGCTCCTCCGTTTTGTACGCGTTTCCTACCTCGACTCTTTTTCGAACTGGTTCTTGCGATGCCGCCGGCGCTGTCGATGCCAAGCCGGGCACGCCGGCGACTATACCGGCATTGCGCGCCTCTTGTCGCGTGCTGGGTGAATTACAGCAACGCACTGCCATTTTGGCGGTGCAGCATTCTCGAGCAAGGCGGTCGCCGAATGTGTCGCCTCCCCCCGATGCGACATGGCTGCCCGGTCTGAGACGCAGTCTCGCTAGTAGATCAAGCCCCTCGGTCTCGCGTCGAGGTCGAGTGGCCAGATCGGGCGCTGGACCTTTGTGTAGGGCACCTTGCGATGATCACGACGCAGCGGCCCACTCGATTCGACATAGATCACCTTCTTGGCGATCGGACCGTACGCCGCCATGAAATGGTTGGTCGACTTCACCACCACGATCTTCTTCTTCGTCGGATCGATGCCGAGATTGGTGAACAGCTCGAGCCCGGTCGCCTGGGTACGGTTGCCGATCAGCACGACATCGACGCCGCCCACGCGCACCGCGGCGCAGTCGCCGACCGGCACCTGGGTCGGGCCGAAGCTCTGCCAAGCGTTGCGTTTCAACCCGATGATCTCGACCTCGGCATCGACCGGCTGGCCCGACGATGGCGCGATCTTGCCGCCGAAGCGCAGGCCGATGCGCGCGCCCAGCCCGGCATCGAAGCAGATGCGCACGGCGATCGGGTCCCATAGCGGCCCCAGGCAGGCATTCTCCACCTTGGTCTCGATGAGATGGCGCAGAATGTCGGTGTTGTCGGAGGGCGCCCCGCCGCCGGCATTGTCGGCCGGATCCGCGATCACCACCGGCAGGTCGTTGAACGCCATACCCTCGCGCACCCCCGCCGCGACGTCGAACGACGGCGGCTGGGTCTTGCCGCGCAGGGACACGAGCTCCTCGCCGAGCGCCGTCGCCAGCGCATCTGCCTTCTTCTTGTCGCCGTCGGCCACCACCAGGACGCGGGTGCCGATCTCGGCCACGTCGCCGTAGGGGAAACAATGGGCGATCGACACCGACAGGATGCCGTCCTTGCCTTCCATCGCCTTGATGCGGTCGACCAGCCCGCGCATCGGCTGGAGCGTCGTCGGATAACTCTGGATCTGCCGGCAGTCGTAGACCGACATCACCGGCTTCACCTTGCCGCGCAACGTCGCCAGCACCAGATCGAGCACGTCCTCGGCGCGCTCCACGACGTCGGTGTGTGGAAACTCCTTGTAGAGCACGATGATGTCGGCCTGGGAGACTCGCTTCAGGGTGAGGTGGCAATGGGGATCGAGCTCGACTCCGATCACGCAATCCGGGCCGACCAGCGCACGGGCACGCCCGATGATGTCACCTTCGACGTCGTCGTAGCCGTGCGCCACCATCGCGCCATGCAAACCGAAGAGTATGCCGTCGACCGGCAGCGCGGCCTCGAGCTGTCCCAGGATTTCGTCGCGCATGGCCTCGTAGTCGGCCCGATTGGTGGTGCCGGCAGGGCTGGCGGCGAAGCAACTGCCTTCGATCAGCTCGAACCCTTCGGCGGCGGCCCTGGCGCGCGCCACGAACAACGGCGCCGTGCACATGCGCGGCGCGTCGGCCGGATGCTCGCCGGCGCGGAAGAAGACCGACTCCCGATAGTTCTCGATGCTGGTCGGCAACGGCGAGAAGGTGTTGGTCTCGGTGGCGAGCGTGGCAGTGAACAGGCGCATGAGGTCTCCCTCCTCCCCAAGTTGTGCTTGGGGAGGTGTCGGCGTCTTGCGCCGACGGAGGGGTCACGGTCTTCGGGACCGCGAGCGTCCCGCTCGCTCATATCGCCATGAGCGAGCGGGACGCTCGCGGTCCGGAA
>NZ_JBFWZI010000002.1:0-118468 GCF_050185545.1 Reyranella sp.
CCTTGAACCGCGTCGCGCTGGGCACGCAGACGGTGAGCGTGTGGAAGGACGCGCGCCTGCTCGGCAGGACCGCCGGAGAGCAGGCGATGGCGATGGCCAAGGGCGCCAAGCTCGCGGCGCTGCAAGGCACCAAGAGCTGGGCCGACGGTCCGCGCAAGGTGCCGATGACGTCGATCCTGCTGACGCCCGTGCCGATCACCAGGGACAATCTCGATGTCGTCATCCAGGCCAACTGGGTGCCTAAGGACGTGGTCTGCCGTGGCGAGACGCCGGGCACCGTCAAGGCCTGCAATTGCGCAGCCGGAGCGCACACCCAAGCGGCAATGCAAGCGGGTCGTCTCTTCCGGACCGCGGGCGTCCCGCCCGCTCATGAGAAGAGCGGGCGGGACGCCCGCGGTCCGGAAGAGCCGCTCATGGAGGCGAGCTCGACTGCTGTTGGAGAGCTTCCGGATCCGGTGCTGACGTGAGGGGAATCGCGGTGTGACCTCGTCGCTTTCCCGCGTGTCTCAAGGGAGTCCGGCGCCTGGGCGCCGCGATCTCGCGAGCCTGTTCCGCGCTACCGAGATCGACGCGCGCCTGGTTGGCATGCTGGGCGCATTGGCGCTGATCTGGATCGGCGTCGATCTGATGTCCGGCGGCGCCTTCCTGACGCCACGCAATCTGTGGAATCTCTCAGTGCAGACCGCGTCGGTCGCCGTCATGGCGGCCGGCATGGTGCTGGTGATCGTGGCGCGGCACATCGATCTGTCGGTCGGCTCCATTCTGGGCGTCGTCGGCATGATCATGGGGGTAACGCAGGCCGAGTTCCTGCCGCGCTACCTCGGCTACGAACATCCGCTGATCTGGCTCGTCGCCCTGGCGGTCGGGCTTGTTGTCGGCGCGGCGATCGGCCTGCTGCAGGGCCTGATCGTGGCCTATCTCGGCGTGCCGGCTTTCATCGTGACATTGGGCGGCCTGCTGGTCTGGCGCGGCTGCGCCTGGTGGATCACGTCCGGCCGCACCGTTGCGCCTATGGACGATGCCTTCCGGCGCATGGGCGGCGGCATCGAGGGCTCGATCGGCGCCGGCTGGACCTGGGCCGTGGCACTGCTGGCCTTTGCCGCCATCGTCTGGCGGACGCTGCACGCGCGCCGGCGGCGTCAGAAGGTCGGCTTCGCGTTGCGCCCGGTGTGGGCGGAAATGACGGTCGCCGGGCTCGCCTGCCTTGGCGTGCTGGCCGTCGTGCTGGTCGTCAACAGCTACAACCTGCCGCCGCGCGTCGCCGAGCGCCTGGCGGCGGCGCGCGGTCTCGTCGTTCCGCCGGAGGGGCTGGCGATCGCGCATGGCCTCGCCGTGCCGGTGCTGATCGCCATCGGCGTGGCCATCGTCGTCACCTTCCTGGCCCAGCGCACGCGCTTCGGCCGCTACGTCTTCGCCATCGGCGGCAATCCGGAGGCGGCCGAGCTGTCGGGGGTCGACACCAGGCGCGTCACCGTCCTGGTCTTCGTGCTGATGGGCACGCTGTGCGCCACGGCAGCGGCGATCTCGACGGCACGTCTCAACGCCGCGACCAACGCGCAGGGCACGCTCGACGAGCTCTACGTCATCGCCGCGACGGTGATCGGCGGCACGTCGCTGGGCGGCGGGCTCGGCACCGTCGCCGGCGCCGTGCTGGGCGCGCTGATCATGCAGAGCCTGCAGTCGGGCATGGTGCTGATGGGGCTGGACACGCCCTTGCAGAACATCGTCGTTGGCGTGGTGCTGGTCGTCGCGGTGTGGCTCGATCGGCTCTATCGCGCGCGCGCCCTGAAGGGGAGCGCAGGATGAGCGACGCGACAGCCTCCCATGGGCCTCCTCTGGTCGAGCTGCGCGGCATGCGCATCAGCTTCGGCGGCGTGCATGCGGTCGACGACGTGTCGCTCGACCTGTATGGCGGCGAGGTCGTCGGCCTGCTCGGCCACAACGGCGCCGGCAAGTCGACGCTGATCAAGATGCTGTCGGGCGCCTACCGGCCCGATTCGGGCGAGATCCGCATCGATGGCCGGCCGGCAACGATCCACAGCCCGCGCGATGCCCGGAGCTACGGCATCGAGACGATTTACCAGACCCTGGCGCTGGCCGAGAATCTCGACGCCGCGGCCAACCTGTTCCTCGGGCGCGAGCTGCGCACTGCGTGGGGCACACTCGACGACGTTGCCATGGAGGCCGAGACACGCACGGTGATGGCGCGCCTCAATCCGCACTTCGCCAAGTTCAAGGAGCCCGTGCGCGCGCTGTCGGGCGGGCAGCGCCAGGCTGTCGCCATCGCCCGGGCGATCCATTTCAACGCCCGCGTGCTGATCATGGACGAGCCGACGGCCGCGCTCGGCCCGCAGGAAACCCAGCAGGTCGCCGATCTCATCGTCCAGCTGAAGAAGGAAGGCATCGGCATCTTCCTGATCAGCCACGACATTCACGACGTGTTCGACCTCGCCGATCGAGTGGCTGTCATGAAGAACGGCCGGCTGGTCGGCACGGCGCCGACGCGCGCTGTGACCAAGGACGAGGTGCTGGGCATGATCATCCTCGGCACCTGCCCGGCTGGCGCGACGCCCGGCCCGGGCGCCATGCTCGCCGACGGCGTCCATGCCGATGGAGCAGTCAATTGATCGGGTTGCCGCGGTAAACGCAAACCTCAAGACCGACCGTGCGGTCGTGATATAGGGCGGCATGGGACGACCCTCGAAAGGCCACGCCACCGCCGCGGACACGCCGTTCGTCATCCTGGTGCGCCCGCAGCTCGGCGAGAACATCGGCATGGCGGCGCGCGCCATGCTGAATTGCGGCCTGTCGCGCCTGCGCCTGGTCGCGCCGCGCGACGGCTGGCCCAATCCTTCGGCGCAGCGCGCGGCCTCGGGTGCCGACGTCGTGCTGGAGGACGCGGCGGTCTTCGACACGGTCGCCGAGGCCGTGGCCGACCTGCAGCACGTGGTCGCGACCAGTGCGCGCAACCGCGAGCTCAGCCAGCGCATCGTCACCGCGCGCCACGCTGCCGGCGAGATGCGCGCCTGGATCGACGGGGGCGACAGGGTCGGCATCCTGTTCGGACCGGAGCGCACCGGTCTCACCAACGACGACATGGTGCTGGCCGACACCGCGCTCTCGATCCCGCTCAATCCGCAGTTCTCCTCGCTCAACATCGCCCAGGCCGTTTTGCTGGTCGCCTACGAATGGGCGATGGTGGCGGAAACCACACCGGCGGATCGCCTGTCCGACTACGCGGTCCGTCCGGCGACCAAGGAGGAGATGCAGAATCTTTTCGACCATCTGGAGCGCGCGCTCGACCAGTCGGGCTTCCTGCGCAACAAGGCGGCGAAGCCCGCGATGGTGCAGAACCTGCGCGCCTTCCTGCAGCGGGCGACGATGACCGAGCAGGAAGTGCGGACCTTTCACGGCGTCATAAAGTATCTCGGCAAAGGCAAGCACAGCGAGGAGTGAGCATGTCCACCACCGCCAGGATCTCCTGGGTCGACGGCGCCCTGTTCGTCGCCGAAGGCGGCAGCGGCCATACCCTGACCATGGACGGCGCAACCGACGTCGGTGGCCGCGATCTCGCCTCGCGGCCGATGGAGGTCGTGCTGATGGGCATGGGCGGCTGCACGGCGATCGACGTGGTGGCCATGCTGAAGAAGCAGCGCCAGGACATCGAAGGCGTCGAGGTCTCCCTGGTCGCCGAGCGGGCAGACGAGCCGCCCAAGGTCTTCATCTCGGTCAAGGTCGTCTACACGGTGCGCGGTCGCAAGCTGAACCGGGCCTTGATCGAGCGGGCGGTGAGCCTGTCGGAAGACAAGTACTGCTCGGCCACGGCCATGATCCGGAAGTCGGCGGCCGTCAGCCATGAGATCGTGCTGGAGGAGGTCTAAGGCTCATTGCTGGGAGCGCGCCCCACCGCTGGCGCTCAAGGGAAGAGCGCCATCGGAGTGGCGCGCACCCAGCAATGAGCTAAGCTCCTGATTTGGCGAGCGGAATCGTCTCTTGACAGAGCCGTGCTCAAAAGTATGTTCCGCGCTCCTCCGGAGAACGTGGTCGTGATGCCCAGTCGGGTGCCACGTCCCGCCCCGACAGGGCGCTCCAGTAGCGCGTCGTCGGACCAAGGCCTATCCGGACAACAGCGTCGCCGAAGGCGGCGCACAACGATGGAGCTGTCGCGTGAGCAAGCGCGAGAATTCGAAGTACAAGATCGACCGCCGCCTCCGGGTCAATTTGTGGGGCCGGCCGAAGAGCCCGATCAACAAGCGTGAGTACGGACCCGGCCAGCACGGCCAGGGCCGCCAGAAGCCGACCGACTACCGGCTGCAGCTGATGGCCAAGCAGAGGCTCAAGGGCTATTACGGCTCGGTCTCGGAGCGCCAGCTGCGCCGCTACTATCTCGAGGCGGTGCGCCGCAAGGGCGATACCGGCGAGAACCTGGTCGAGTTGCTGGAGCGCCGGCTGGACGCCGTCATCTACCGCATGAAATTCGCCATCACCGTGTTCGCCAGCCGTCAGCTGGTGAGCCATGGTCACGTGAAAGTGAACGGCCGGCGCGTGAACATCGCGTCGTACCTGGTGAAGGACAACGACGTCATCGAGCTGACGGCCAAGGCCCGGGAAATGGCCCGGGTGCTGGAAGCCACCCAGTCGGCCGAACGCGACGTGCCCGAGTACGTAACGGTTGACCACAAGGACATGAAAGGCACCTATGTGCGCGGTCCCAAGCTTTCCGACGTGCCCTATCCGGTACAGATGGAGCCGTCGCTCGTGGTCGAGTACTACAGCCGCTAGATCGCGGTGCTGCTCGGGAATGTGACGAAAACCCGCCCACCGTGGCGGGTTTTTTGCTTTGGAGCTGGCGATTGGGCCGCTTGCGACTGTCCGGGGAGGCCCTGACGGCCTATATTCACGCAGGGTAGGGGTTCTGGAGAGTCTGGGTATGCGGATTGTCCGTCTCGCTGTCATGGGAGCGCTCGCGATCGCGGTCTGCGGTGCCGGCTACTATTATCGCGACGAGGTCGTGAAGCGGCTGGGTCTCGGGGCTGCTGCGAGCGCGGCCGAGAAAGCAGGCGCCAGCCCTGCCGCATCGGCGCAGCCGCAGGGACGGCGCGGCCGCCTCAATCCCGGCGGACCGGTCCCCGTGGTCGTCAGCAAGGTCGAGAAGAAGGAGATGCCGATCGTCATCGAGGCGGTCGGCACGGTGCAGGCCGTCGCTTCGATCCAGATCAAGGCGCGCATCGACAGCCAGATCACCAAGGTGAATGTCGAGGAGGGCGCCCTGGTCAAGGAGGGCGACCTCCTGTTCGAGCTCGACTCGCGAACCCTCAGGGCCCAGCTCGGGCAGATCGAGGCACAGATCCGCAAGGATCAGGCCCAGGTCCAGCAGGCGAGGCGCGACCTCCAGCGCTACGAGGAACTGCTGGCCAAGAACGCCGGCACCGTGGTCAGCCGCGATACGGCATTCACCGCCTTGAAGGCGGCCGAGGCGCAGCTCGAAGCCGACGAGGCCGCCAAGGCGAGCGTGCAGACATCGCTCAGCTACACCGCGATTCGCGCCCCGGTGTCGGGCCGCATCGGCTCGATCTCGAGCAAGGCCGGTACCGTCATCCGTGTCAACGACAACTCGGCGGCTGCCGCCCTTGCCACCATCAACCAGGTCGACCCCATCTACGTCGCTTTCGCGGTGCCCCAGATCTACCTGCCCGACATCCGCGCCGCCATGGCCAAGGGCGAGGTCAAGGTCGTCGCCCTGATCGACGACGACCACAAGCAGGCGGGTGCCATCGCCTTCATCGAGAATTCGGTCGATCCCAACACCGGCACGGTCACGACAAAGGCACGCATCGGCAACGCCAACGAAGGGCTGTGGCCGGGCCAGTTCGTCAAGGTCGAGATCGTTCTCGGTGTCGACCCCGATGCCATCGCCGTTCCTGCGCCGGCCGTCCAGCTCGGCCCCCAGGGGCCGTACCTGTTCGTGATCAAGGACGGCGTGGCCGAGCTCCGGCCGGTCGTCGTGAAGCGCACGCAGAACGGCGAATCTGTGATCGGCAAGGGCCTCGCCGACGGCGAGCAGGTCGTGGTCGACGGCCATCTCCGACTGGTCAACGGCGCCAACGTGGTGGTGCGGCCGTCGACGCCGTCGCCGGCTGCGGCACCGGCGCAAGCACAACCTCCCAGGCCGTCGCCGGCGCAGCCGCGCGGCTAGGCGCGGAGGACCCGGCATGATCTCCGCGCTGTGCATCCGCCGTCCGGTCATGACCATTCTGGTCATGGCTTCGTTCATCATCGCCGGCGTCTTCGGCTACAAGCAGCTTCCGGTCGCGGCGATCCCGCGCGTCGACTTCCCGACCATCCAGGTCACGGCCCAGCTTCCCGGCGCCAGCCCCGAGACGATGGCGGCGTCCGTGGCGTCGATCCTGGAACGCCAGTTCTCGACCATTGCCGGCGTGACGGCGATGACCTCGACGTCGTCGCTCGGCAACACGTCGATCGTGCTGCAGTTCGATCTCAACCGCTCGATCGACGGCGCCGCGCTGGACGTGCAGTCGGCCATCTCCTCGGCGATGCGGCGCCTGCCGCCGGAGATGACGACACCGCCCAGCTTCCGCAAGGTCAATCCCGCCGACTGGGCGGTGATGTTCCTGGCGCTGCGCTCCTCCCAGGTGCGGCTGTCCGACATCGACGCCTTCGCCAATCGGGCGATCCTGCCGCGTCTTTCGACCCTGCCCGGCGTTGCCCAGGTGTTGATCTTCGGCTCGCAGAAATATGCCGTGAGGGTGCAGGCCAAGCTCGACCAGCTCGCGGTGCGCGGCCTGACCCTGCAGGAACTGCAGAACGCCATCGTAAACGCCAACTCGAGCAAGCCGGTGGGCGCGATCGCCGACCGGCGTCAGAGCTCGATCCTCGACGCCACGGGTCCGATCAACAAGGCGGCCGACTACATGCCGGTGATCGTGACGTGGCAGAACGGGGCTCCGGTGCGGGTGTCCGACGTCGCGACCGCCATCGATGGCGTGGAGAACGACAAAGTTGCGAGCTGGCTCGATGGCACGCGCGCCATCGTGCTGGGCGTCTACCGCCAGCCCGACGGCAACACCGTCGACGTCGTCGACCGGGTGAAGGCCATGCTGCCGGCGATTCAGGCCGAGCTGCCGCCCGGCGTCGAGATCCAGTTGCTCGCCGACCGCTCGTTGCCCATTCGCCATGCCATCGACGACGTCGAGTTCACGCTGCTGCTGGCGGGCGGGCTGGTCATCATCGCGATCTACTTCTTCCTGCGCAGCTTCCGAGCCACGCTGATCCCGGCGATCGCGCTGCCGATCTCGATCATCGGCACGTTCGCGGCCATGTACGTGTTCGGCCACTCGATCGACAATATCTCCCTGCTGGCGCTGACGCTCGCCGTCGGGTTCGTGGTCGACGACGCGATCGTCATGCTGGAGAACATCGTGCGTCATATCGAGGCGGGCGAGAAGCCGTTGGAGGCCGCCTTCAAGGGCTCCAAGGAGGTCGGCTTCACCATTGTCTCGATGACCCTGTCGCTGGTCGCCGTGTTCATCCCGGTGCTGTTCATGGGCGGCGTCGTCGGCCGCATGTTCAACGAGTTCGGCCTGGTGATCACCTTTGCCATCCTGATCTCGGGCATCGTGTCGCTGACCCTGACGCCAATGCTGTGCTCGCGACTGCTGAAGCCGGTCGATCATCACGAGCGGCACAATTTCCTGCTGCGCTCGTTCGAATGGAGCTTCGACAAGGTAAGTGCCGGCTACGCTTGGGCGCTCAAGCACACCGTGGCGATGCCGCGCCTGGTGCTGCTGATCACGCTCGGCACCTTCGTGCTGACGGGCGTGCTATTCCAGGCCATCCCCAAGGGCTTCTTCCCCTCCGAGGACATCGGCCAGATCTCGGGCTCCACGGTCGGTCCCGACGACGCTTCGTTCGATGCCATGGTCGCGCGACAGGGCGCGCTCGCCGAGATCGTCAAGCGTGACCCCGACGTGCAGTCGGTGCTGTCGATCGTCGGCGGCGGCAATGCGGCCGCCACGGTCAATTCCGGGCGCATGTTCGTGATCCTGCGCAACAAGCCGGAACGCAAGGACAGCGCCCTGCAGGTGATCGCCCGGCTACGACGGGCGACGGCGGCCGTGCCGGGCATCAACATCTATTTCCAGCCGACCCAATCGATCAACATCGGCACGACCTTGACGCGCGCGCAGTACCAGTTCGGGATGCGCTCGAGCGACCTCGCGGCGCTGCGCGAGTACGCCCCGCTGATGGAACAGCGCATGCGGCGCATTCCCCAGATCCTCGACGTCAATTCGGACCTGCAGGTACGGGCACGCTCGACGGTCATCGATGTCGACCGCGACACGGCCTCGCGGCTCGGCCTGTCGGTCGATCAGATCCGGCTGCTGCTGTACTCCGCCTTCGGCAGCCGCCAAGTGTCGACCATCTACGCCCCCGACGACACCTACCAGGTGATCCTCGAGGCGGACCCCAAGTATGCCGACGTCAACGACGTGCTCCGCCGCATGCAGGTCCGTACGCCGGGCGGCGCCTTGGTGCCGCTCGACACCGTCGCCAAGCGCAGCGACAAGCCGACGTCGCTCACGGTCAACCACATTGCCCAGCTGCCATCGGTCATCGTCTCGTTCAACCTGGCCCCCGGTGTGGCGCTCGGCCAGGCGGTGGCGGAAATCCAGGCTGCCGCGGCGGACGTCGGCCTGCCCGCCAACATCGCCACCAGCTTCGAGGGCAGCGCCCAGGTCTTCCAGCAGGCCGTCGCCAACCAGGGCCTGCTGCTGTTCGCCGCGGTGCTGGTGATCTACATCATCCTCGGCATTCTCTACGAAAGCTTCATTCACCCGCTGACCATCCTGTCGGGCCTGCCGTCGGCCGGCATCGGCGCGCTGCTGATCCTGATGCTGTTCAAGATGGATCTCAGCGTCATCGCCATGATCGGCGTCGTCATGCTGATCGGCATCGTCAAGAAGAACGCCATCATGATGGTCGATTTCGCGATCGATCGGCGTTCGCAGGGCGCGTCGGCCGAGCAGGCGATCGTCGAGGCGGCGCGGCTGAGGTTCCGGCCGATCATGATGACCACCGCCTGCGCCCTGCTGGGCGCGCTGCCGATCGCGATGGGCGCGGGCGCCGGCGCGGAGCTGCGCCAGCCGCTCGGCATCACCGTCGTCGGCGGCCTTCTGGTGTCTCAGCTGCTGACGCTGTTCATCACGCCCGTGGTCTACATCTGGTTCGACCGGCTCGCGGGCGTGAACTGGCGAGCCGGTTGGAGCAGGCGTTCGCGCCGGAGCGCGCCGGCGACACCAGCCGAGTAGGCGGGGCCGCGAATGGACGATCCGGTCGGCGCCTTCGTGGTGGGCCCGCGGGCGCGCGTCGAGGGGCGCGCTGGCGGGCCGCTGGCCGGGCTTACCTTCGCCGCCAAGGACCTGTTCGATGTCGCCGGCGTGCCGACTGGCGGCGGCAATCCCGACTGGCCGACCGGCCGGCCGGTGCCGACGCGCCACGCCTGGGCGGTGCAGACCCTGCTCGATGGCGGCGCCACGCTGATCGGCAAGACGGTCACGGACGAGGTGTCGCTCGGCATCCTGGGCGAGAACGCCTTCGACGGCACGCCAGTCAACTCGGCGGCGCCCGACCGGGTGCCCGGCGGTTCGTCGTCGGGCTCGGCGGCCGCCGTGGCGGCCGGCCTGTGCGACACCGCACTCGGCACCGACACTGGCGGGTCGGTGCGCGTGCCGGCGAGCTTCTGCGGCCTCTACGGCATCCGGCCGACCCACGGCCGTCTCGACCTCACCGGCATGCTGCCGCAGGCGCCGACCTCCGACACCACCGGCTGGTTCGCCCGCGACGCGGCAACCTTCGCGCGCGTCTCCGCGGTGCTGCTCGGCGAGGCGATTCCGGTTGCACTGCCCGGCCGGCTGGTAGTTGCCGTCGACACGTTCGGCTTCGCCGATGCCAACGTCGCGGCGGCGTTGCAGCCGATGGTGAAGAAGCTCGCGGCGCTGATCGGCGCGAGCCGCGAGGAGATCATGGCGCCGCAAGGCCTGTCGGTGTGGGCGCGCGCGCAGCGAACGTTGCAGCCCTGCGAGGCGCTCGCGACCTTCAGGAGCTGGCTCGACGAGCGCAACCCGCGCATGGCCTACTCGGTCGCCCGCGGCCTGGTGCTGGCGGCGGCGATCCCCGAAGGCGAACGCGGCTGGGCCAACCTGATGCGCCAGGAGGCGAGGGGCCGCATGGCCCATCTGTTGCCCCCCGGCACGATTCTCTGCCTGCCCACGACCCCCTTCCCGGCGCCGCTGCGCGGCCAGCCGCTCGCCATCCTCGACCCGCTACGCGACCGCATCACCTGCCTGTGCGCCCAGGGTGGCCTCGCCGGGCATCCGCAGGTCAACCTGCCGGGCGCGACGGTCGACGGGCTGCCGGTCGGCCTCTCCATCATCGGCCCACGCGGCAGCGACGCCACGCTGGTGGCGATGGCGCAGGCGATGGCGGGATGAGTCGGGAAGCGACACTATGGACCTCACACCGAACATTCCCGAGATCGTCGAGGAAGTTCGTGGGCTCTTCGAGCGCTACGAGCAGGCGCTGATCGACAAGAACGTCGACGTGCTCGACGCCACCTTCTGGCGGAGCCCGCACACCATCCGCTACGCCATGCACGAGAACGGCTACGGCTTCGACGAGATCCACGCCCATCGGGTCGCCCGGCCGCCCGGTCCGGGCATCAAGGAACGCCGAATCCGCCTCGAGATCCTCACTCTGGGCCGAGACATCGCCACGGTGAATCTGGAGTTCAAGATCCGCGGCGAGGATCTGGTCGGCCGCCAGAGCCAGACCTGGGTCCGCTTTCCCGGCGATGGCTGGAAGGTGATCGCCGCGCATGTCTCGACCATGGACGGCAAGCCGCTCTGGTGAAGGGTGAACCCGCAATTCTTCGATAACTGAGCGCAGCGCCTCTCCTGAGCGAAGCCGAAGGACCTGTCCTGACTGAAGCCGAAGGAAAGGAGGTCATCGGTCATCGCCAGGAACCATAGCTCGCTCGGGGTGGAAGACGAGGAGGTCCTTCGCTTGCGGTGCTTGCTTCGCGGGCGCCTTTCTCGGGACGCCGGGATAGAGTGTCGCGAGGGCGCCAACACGATCAGGAGGAAACAAATGAACACCCCGCTGCCACCGAGGCTCGGCAACGTCATCCCCGTCGACCCGGCCTGGGTCGCCAAGGTCTCGGAGGAGGCACTTGAGCCGGCTTTGCCGATCGTCGATCCTCACCATCATCTCTGGCAGCGCGCCGACAACGACTACATGTTCCACGACCTGCTGGCCGATACGCGCACCGGCCACAACATCGTCGCCACGGTGTTCGTCGACTGCCATTCAATGTACCGCAAGGAAGGTCCGCCCGAACTGCGCTGCGTCGGCGAGACGGAGTTCGCCAATGGTGTGGCGGCAATGAGCGCCAGCGGCATCTATGGCAACCTGCGCGCTTGCGCCAGGATCGTGGGCCACGTCGATCTCCGGCTGGGAGCCAAGGCAGGCGTGGTGTTCGATGCCCAGATCGCCGCCGGCAACGGCCGCTTCATCGGGATCCGTTACCAGACCGGCCTCGACAAGGATCCGGGGATTCGTGCGACCCGCACCAACCCGACGCCCGGGCTGATGGCCGACGCGACCTGGCGCGACGGTTTTCGCGAGTTGGCGCGCCGCGATCTCACCTTCGATGCCTGGGCCTATCATCCGCAGCTAGCCGAGATCAGCGACCTCGCTGCGGCGTTTCCCAATACCCAGATCATCCTCGATCACGTCGGCGGCCCGCTCGGCTACGCCTCTTATGCCAGCCGCCATGCCGAGGTGTTCGCGACCTGGAAGAAGTCGATGGCCAGGCTGGCGCGCCAGCCCAACGTCAGCGTCAAGGTCGGCGGGCTCGGCATGGCGATGGGCTGGTTCGATTTCTATCAGCGGCCGTCACCGCCCTCGTCGCAAATGCTGGCCGATGCCTTCAGGCCCTGGGTCGAAACCTGCATAGAGCTGTTCGGCGCCGAGCGCTGCATGTTCGAGAGCAACTTCCCGGTCGACAAGATCACCTCGGGCTACGGCGTGCTGTGGAATGCCTTCAAACGGCTCGCCGCCAATGCCTCGCCGTCGGAAAGGACTGCCCTGTTCTCCGGCACGGCATCGCGAGTCTACAAAATCGCCCTGTCGTAACCCGGGGAGTGGCCGTAGTCTCCGTTTGTCCTGCGTTCGCAAGCTTTGGGGGTAGTCATGCAGCGACTTCTTCTCGCCTTCCTGAGCGGCCTCGCGGCCTTGGCGACATCGGTCGCCTCGGCCCAGACCCTGCGTGTGGTCATGCACTCCGATCTGAAGGTGCTCGATCCGATCTGGAGCGGCGCCTACATCGTGCGCAACCACGGCTACATGGTCTACGATACTCTGTTCGCGATGGACGAGAAGTTCCAGATCAAGCCGCAGATGGTCGAGAGCTGGACCACCAGCGACGACGGCAAGACCTGGACCTTCAAGCTGCGTGACGGGTTGGAATGGCACGACGGCACGCCGGTCACGGCCGAGGATTGCGTGGCCTCGCTCAAGCGCTGGGCGGTGCGCGATTCGATGGGGCTCAAGCTCTCGCAGGCACTGCAGGAGTACAAGGTCGTCGATCCCAGGACCTTCCAGCTCGTGCTCAAGGACAAGTTCGGCCAGGTGATCGAATCGATCGGCAAGCCGTCGGTGGTGGTGCCGTTCATGATGCCCAAGCGAGTCGCCGAGACAGACCCGTACAAGCAGATCGAGGACTACACCGGCTCGGGCCCGTTCGTCTTCAAGAAGGACGAATGGAAACCCGGCGAGAAGACGGTCTATGTGAAGAACACCAGGTACAAGCCGCGCTCCGAGCCCGCCTCGGGTCTGGCCGGCGGCAAGGTGGTCGGCGTCGGTCGCGTGGAATGGGTCTGGATCCCCGACACCGAGACCCAGGTGAATGCCCTGCAGCGCGGCGAGATCGACATGATCGAGAGCGTCAACTACGACTCGCTGCCGCTGCTCGAAAGCGACAAGGACATCCGCATCATCACCGGCAGCACGTCCAACCAATACGTCTTCCGCATGAACTGGCTGATCCCGCCGTTCAACAACGTGAAGATCCGCCAGGCGGCGATGGTGGCGCTTTCGCAGGAGGAGTTCCTGCAGGCCAATATCGGCGACAAGCGCTTCTACCGGACCTGCAAGGCGCTGTTCACCTGCGGTACGCCGCTCGCCTCCGAGGTCGCGATGGAGAACGTGCTGAACGGCAACGCCCAGCGCGCTCGCGAGATGCTGAAGGAGGCAGGCTACGACGGCACCGTCGTGGTGATGCCGCAGCCCGCCGATCTCAACGTCATCAAGCAGCTGCCGATCGTTGCCAAGGCGCAACTCGAGCGCGCGGGCTTCAAGGTCGAGGTGCAGGCGATGGACTGGACGTCCATGGTCAACCGCCTCGTCACCAAGAAGGGCCTACCGTCGGAGGGCGGCTGGACCGCCTTCGCCACCAGCTGGTCTCAGGTCGACATTCTCGATCCGCTGATGACGCCCTATCTGGCGGCGACCTGCGACAAGGCGCGTGCCGGCTGGCCGTGTGACGAGGCAATGGAGAAGCTGCGCGACGCCTATGTACAGGCGGCGACGCCCGAGGAGAAGAAGAAGGCAGCCGAAGAAGTGCAGCGCCGCTTCGTGGAGATCGTCACGCACGTCCATCTCGGTGAATGGCGCGGAGTCTCGGCGGTGCGCAGCAACATCGGGACCCGGTCCCCGCCGCCGCCTGTCACGACGTTCTGGGGCGTGACAAAGAAATAGGGCGCCGGCTGGCGCATCGTGTCACGCTGATATGAAATTGCGTGCGCGGTCCGCCGCAGTCGGCAGGTCGTATTCGTCGTGCCAGACAATGGAGGCTTGGCATGACGGATAGCGTGAAGCTGGTCAGGGATTGTTTCGACGCGTTCGGCCGCGGCGATGCGGCATTCATCGTCGCGCAAGTGAGCGGTGACGTGGATTGGTGCCATCCCGGCAACAGCGAGGTCCCCTATGGCGGCGCCTACAAGGGGCCGGAGGGCGTCGCCCGGTTCTTCAACAGGATCGGCGAGAATGTCGAAGTCTCGAGCTGGCAGCCGGTGCATGTGCTGGCGGTCGGCAACGAGGTCGTGGCGACTGGCGCCTGGACGGGCAAGGCCAGGCGACGAGTCGCATCTTCGGCAGCGACTGGGCGATGGTGTTCGGCATCCGCGGCGGCAAGATCGCCTCGTTCCGCGTGCTCGAGGACACTGCCCAGCTGGCGGCCGCGTTTCGCCACTCCGATGCTGCTCATCGCTCATGACTCTTCCTTGGACCGCGGGCGTCTCGCCCGCTCATGGCTCATCTCATGAGAAGAGCGGGCGAGACGCCCGCGGTCCAAATGAAGAGCATGAACGCCACAGGGGTGGCGCGCTCCCAGCCATGAGCTTTGTCCAATGAGAGTTACAGAATTGCCCCCGCGGCCCTGAGCTTCTCGCGCAGGGTCGCCGGGTCCAGGGAAGCGGCCGGCTGGTTGGAGGCGGCGGTGAGGGCCGCGGCGGTGCCGACGGCGTGCGCAACCGCCATGGCGGTCGGCATCACCCGGATGGCGCCGTGCGCCTCGTGCGTCGCCGACAGGCCGCGGCCCGCCACCAGCACGTTGTCGAGACCCTGCGGGACGGCGATGCGATAGGGCAGGGCATAGACGTGGTCGGGACCCAGCTCCTCGAAGGTAATGGCGGCGCCGCCGGCATGATGCACGTCGATCGGATAGGCGCCGAGCGCCATGGCGTCGATGAACTCGGCACCGTTGCGCAGGTCGTCGGCGGTGAGCGTCGCGAGGCCGGCGATGCGTCGCGTCTCGCGGATGCCGAGCTGCGGGGCGAAGGACACCAGCCGCGCCCGGCTGCAGCCCGGCACATGGGTGGCGATGAAGCGCGCGGCAGCCAGCGCCTGGCGCCTGCCCTCGCGCTCTCCGTCCGAAAGGGCGAACGGGTCACTGGCGTCGATCGCGATTCGGGTGACATTGAACCAGCCGTCGTCGCTGCCTGGCACCCGGCTGCAATGCAGCGCCGCTCGCGGCAGCGCGCCCTCGGCGACGCCGCGCGCCGACAGCGCCGCCTTGGCCTCGAAGCTCATGTCGTCGAACAGGGCGAAGTCGATCGGCCCCAGGCGGAACATCATGGTCGCGGGCTGCAGGCTCTCGCCGGCCTCGAGCACCAGGAAAGGAGCGCCGACCCGCGCCATCAGGTCGAGATCACCCGACGCGTCGATGAAGACGCGGGCGCGGACGTCGAGAAGACCGCCCTTGGTGAGCAGGGTGGCCGAGCCGATCGCCCGGCCGCGCCGGCTCGCCTGGGCGAGCTGGCTGTGCAGCAGCACGCGCACGCCGGCCTCGTAGGCGATCTCGTCGAGCACGACCTTGAGGATCTCGGTGTCGTACTCGACCCGGTCCATGCGATGGCCGGTCGACATGATGAAGGAACCATGGCCGGTGCTGGCGCCGGCCTTCTGCAGCCGCTCGACGATCTCCTCGGCGATGCCGGCGATGACGCGCCGTCCGGAGCGCGTCTCCCAGCCGACGAACTGACCGACCGCGCCCGCCGTGGCGGCGCCGCCCAGGAAGCCGTGGCGCTCGAACAGCACGGTACGCGCACCCTGGCGGGCAGCGGCGACGGCGGCGACCGTGCCCGCCATGCCGCCGCCGCTGGCCAGGACGTCACATTCGATGGGATTCATTGTGCAAACCGACCATACTCCGGCTCAGGGAAGAACGGGAGGATTCGGTGCTTCGACATTCCATGACCCGCCGCACGACGCTGGGCGGGCTGATTGCGCTGTCCGCGGCGCGCCCGGTCGGCGCCCAGGGTCTGACCAAGGCGACCATCGCGCTGCTCCGCCTTTCCTCGTCGGGGCCGATCTTCATCGCCCAGGAGAAGGGCTGGTTCAAGGAGGCGGGCCTCGACCTTACGATGAAGGATTTCCAGTCGGCGGCCCAGGTGCCGTTGGCCGTCGTGTCGGGCGATGCCGATCTCGGTGTCACCGCCTTCACCGCGGGCTTCTTCAATCTTGCCGCCAAGGGTGGCCTGGTCGTGGTGGCGGCGCAAAGCGCCGAGCGTCCGGGCTACCAGCTCAACGTCATCGCCGTCACCAATGCGGCATGGGATGCCGGCGTGCGCAGCGTCAAGGACCTCGTTGGCAAGCGGGTCGCCGTGACCACGGTCGGCTCCTCGGTTCACTACTCGCTCGAGATCGTCGCGCGCAAGCACGGCGTCGACACCAAGGCGCTCACCATCGTGGCATTGCAGACGATCCCCAACATGGTGGCGGCGTTCAAGGGCGGCCAGGTCGACGCCGCCGTGTTCCCGATCACCACATTTCGCCAGGTCGAGGCGGAGGGCAACGGCAAGCCGATCGCCTATGTCGGCGACGAGGTGCCATGGCAGCTCGGCGCGGTGTTCACCTCGCCCAAGACCGTCGCCGACCGCCGGCCCCTGGTCGAGAAGTTCCTCGTCGGCTATCGGCGCGGTGCCGCCGCCTATCACCTGGCATTCGGCAAGCGCGAGAACGGCAAGCTGGTGCCCGGTCCCAACTACGACGAGATGATCGGCATCCTGTCGACCGTGCTCAAGCAGCCACCGGACCGGGTTGCCGCCGGGTTGCCCTTCATCGACCCGGAAGGCCGGCTCGATGTCGGCGACATCTACAAGCAGGTCGCGTTCTGGCAATCGACCGGCCAGGTCGCCCGCGACGCCAATCCGAAATCGTTCATCGATCTCAGCTTCATCCAGGGCCACTTCAACGTGCCAGGGAAATGAGCCTCAACTTCCTTCCCCGAATCGGAGGAGGTGCCCCCGCAAGGGGGCGGAGGGGGGAAAGCCTCAGTTGAGATCCATGAGATTTCGACGTCGGAACTTCATGAGCCTAGCCTGAGGATTTCCCCTCCGGCTACGGGCCACCTCCCCCAACGACGTCCAACGACGGGGGAGGGATAGAAAGCATCACTCCGCTGCCTTCAGCTCCACGGATCGGGCGGCCCGCAGGGCGGCGTCCTCCTCGCCCCAACGGGTGCCGATTTCGGCGAGCTTGCCCATCACCTCGTCGAGCTCGTGGCCGCGGTGCGTGAGCGAGTAGGTGACCTTGGGCGGGATGGTCGCCTCGTAGTCGCGTCGTACCAGACCTGCGCCTTCGAGGGTGCGTAGCCGTTCGGTCAGCATCTTGGCCGAGATGCCCGACACGCGGCGCTTGAGCTGGCCGAAGCGCTGCGGCCCGTGGGTCTTGAGGTTGTAGAGAATGTACGTCGTCCACGGCCCCATCAGCATGCGCAGGATGAAGTCCATGGGGCAGGACGCGCTTTCCTTGCCGTGGGCTTCGGCGGCAGTCATCTGATCACCTCTTCGGTGACGAATGGGTACTTACTAGAAGTTATATAGTGCGCCGCCGAGATTGTTCCAGTCACTTTGCGTAAGCAACCAGGCTGCCGCAACGGAAAGCCGCTTTCCCCAGTAAAATCAAAGAATTGGAGGTCCAGATCCTTGCCCTGCGGCATGGCATGGTCAGAGTAGGGCTCAGACTGCAGATGGGTTTCGACCACTCCAAAAGCCCGGCGGAGATTCTCGACCGGCTCGGTGCCTTGGTGGAACGCCATGGCCCGGGCCCATGCGATCAGGATGTCGAGGGAAATCGTCGCCGGGACTTTCGCACCATGCAGGCGCTGGTCAGGCAGCGGACCCGAGGCGATAGTGCGCTGGCAGGAGGAGCCGCTGGCCAGGGCGGCGCAGATGATCCGGCTGTGACATCCGGCAGGAGAGAGCCTACCGGATGTCGTCGCTCCGAGAAGTGCTACTTCTTGGTGACGTTCCACCACACCGGCACCGGGCCGGCCAGCCAGCCCGAGATGCGGTCCTTGCGATAAGCGCCGAATGCTTTGTATTGGCCGAGCACGATGTAGCTTGCCTGGTCCATGACGCGATCGGACACGGCGAGCGCGACCTGCTTGCGCTTCTCCGCGTCGTTCTCGCGGGCATAGCTGGCACGCAGTTTCTCCATTTCCGGATCGCAAGGCCAACCGAACCACGCCTTGTCGCAGCCGCCGCTTGTGAAGGCGTTGCCGGCCGGGTCTTCGGCGCCCGCGGTGACGGTGGTGGTGTAGAAGATATTCCAGCCGCCCTTGTCGGGGGCATCCTTTTTGGCGCGGCGTGCGACCAGGGTCTGCCAATCCATCGCCTGAAGGTCGACCTTGAAGCCAATCCTCTCCAGGGCCTGCTTGCCGACCGGCGGCAGCTGGTTCGCCGATTGCAGGTCGGTCGCCTGCATCATGACGATCGGCGTGCCGTCATAACCGCTTTCCTTGAGGAGCTGACGGGCCTTGTCGAGATTGGGTTTGACCAGGAGATCGCCGTAGCTCTTCTCGTAGGGCGAGCCGCAAACCAGCGGGGCGTTGCAGACACGGTAAATCTCGGGATCGCCGATTTGGGCGCGCAGGAAATCCTCCTGGGCGACGGCATACATCGCCGCCTGGCGTGCCTTGACGTTGTTGAATGGCGGATGAAGGTGGTTGAAGCGCATGATCATCTGGCTGCCGAGCGCGTTCCAGCCGTAGAGCGCGATGTTCTTGTCGGCCTTCATCATCGGGAAGAGATCGGTCACCGCCACCTCGAGGACGTCGATCTCGCCCTGCTGCAGGGCATTGACGGCGGTGAGGGGGTCGCTGACGGCGATCCATTCGACACGGTCGACCCTGACCACCTTGCCGCCGGCCAGCATCGACGGCGGCTCGGCGCGCGGCTTGTACTTCGGATTCTTGACGTAGACGACCTTCTCGCCTGGCTTCCATTCGTCCTTCTTGAAGATGAACGGGCCCGAGCCGGTATAGTCGGCGATCTGCTTGTACGGGTCGGTCTCGGCCACCCGCTTGGGCATCATGAACGGCACCGTGGAGGAGGGCTTGCCGAGTGCGTCGAGCACCAGGCCGAACGGTTCCTTGAGCACGATCTGGAAGGTCTTGGCGTCGACCGCCTTCATCTCGCCGACCGAGGCCATGAGCTGCTGACCGAGGGCGTCGCGCGCCCCCCAGCGCTTGATCGAGGCGATGCAGTCCTCCGAGGTGACCGGCGTGCCGTCGTGCCATTCCAGGCCGTCGCGCAGGGTGAAGGTCCAGGTGAGCTTGTCGGCCGAGATGTCGTACTTATCGACCATCTGCGGCTGGACCCGGAGCTGCTCGTCCCTGGCAAACAGCACGTCGTAGATCATGTATCCGTGGTTGCGCGTGATGAATGCCGTGGTCCAGATGGGATCGAGCACCTTGAGGTCGGAATGGGCGACCAGCTTCAGCGTCTGGGCGCCAGCCGGTGCGGCGGCGATCGGCAAAGCCAGGCAGGCCGCGACGACCAGCCATCTGCGCAAGAATCTCAACATGTCGACACACCCTTGTCTTCGAACCCGATTGCACACAGGCTGCCACGGGCCGCATGAGGAATAAAGCGATGTCCATGCCAACGATCTTTGTGTCGCACGGCTCTCCGACCCTGATCCTGAACGACGTGCCGGCGCGCGGTTTCCTGGCGTTGCTCGGCAAGGAACTGCCGAAGCCTACCGCCATCATCGCCGTGTCGGCGCATTGGGGTACCGACGTGCCGGCGGTGTCCCTGGCCCACCGGCCGGGCACCATCCATGACTTCTATGGCTTTCCCGATGCGCTCTATCAGCTGCGCTACGAGGCGCCCGGCGCGCCGGCGCTGGCCGAGCGCGTCGCCAGCCTGACCGGCGCCGCCCACGATCCGCATCGCGGACTGGACCATGGCGCCTGGGTGCCGGCCATGCTGGGTTGGCCCGAGGCCGACATCCCGATCTTCCAGCTGTCCGTCCAGCCCGAGGAGAGCCCGGCGCATCACATAGCGCTCGGGCGAAAGCTCGCGCCGCTGCGCGATGAAGGCGTGCTGGTGATGGGGTCGGGCAGCGCCACCCACAATCTGCGCGCCCTGGTGCGGCACGGCACCAGCCCCGAGCCTGAGCCGTGGGCGCGGGCATTCGACGACTGGCTCGCCGACGCCGTGGCGCGCGGAGACGAGGCGGCGCTGGCCGACTACCGCTCGCGGGCTCCCTATGCCGAGGAAAATCACCCCTCCGACGAGCACCTGCTGCCATTGCACGTGGCCTACGGGGCGGCCGGCGAAGGCGCCCGTGGCCGCCCGCTGCACCGGAGTTTCACCCTCGGCAACTTGTCGATGGCGTCGTATGCGTTCGCCTGATCCGGCTCGAGTCACCGCCGGCCTTACAGCCATAGGCTCAAGATCGGCGCTGCAGCCAACCGGTCGCCATAGGGCATCACGCGCGCGCCGTCGTGCAGCAGGATACCCATGGCGAACGCCTCGCCAGCCGCCTCCTTGAGACTTATCAGGCCCCTGAAGTCTTGCGGTCGAATGGTTGCCGACGCTTTCACCTCGATGCCGACAATCCTTCCCGGGGTTCTCTCGAACACGAAATCGACCTTCGCCTGATCCTTGTCGCGATAGTGGGTGAGGCTCGTGCGCTCGCCTGAAAGAGCGATCGCCTTCAGCCTCTCCGGCGCACGGGTGTCGGCCGTGCCAGCGCTTCGGGAAAGTCCCCCGCCAGAACGCGTTCGACGAGGTTCGTCGTGATCGCTTGAAGTCCAGGCCGGACTCCGCCGTCGAAGGCAACGTCCAGAAATGCTGGCGGTGGGCGGCGCTCGATCTCTAACAGAAAAGTCCCTCGCGGCGCTGGGATGACAATACCGGTGTCACTCCCAGCGCCGCGAGGGACCTTTTTCTTTTCGCGGAACCGCCTGCCTAAGCCGCGTGGGCCAGCGTGACGCCCTTTTCCTTGAACAGCTGCTCGAGCTCGCCAGTCTCGAACATCTCGCGCACGATGTCGCAGCCGCCGACGAACTCACCCTTGACGTAGAGTTGGGGGATGGTCGGCCACTGGCTGAATTCCTTGATGCCCTGGCGAAGCTCCTGGTCGACCAGGATGTTCACGCCGTGGAACTTGACGCCGAGCTCGCTCAGCACGTCGACGACGGCAGCCGAGAAGCCGCACTGCGGGAAAACCGGCGTGCCCTTCATGAACAGCAACACGTCGTTCTTGGAAATCTCGTCGCGGATGCGCTCGAACACCTGGGGTTCGCTCATGTTCGGTCTCCTGTGAGCGCCCAACGGGCGCGGTCTTGGACTTAATATAGGGCCGTTACGGCTTGGGCGCCATGGTGGTCAACTTGAGAGCATGCAGGACGCCGCCCATCCGGCCGCCCAATGCGTTGTAGACCATCTGGTGCTGCTGCACCTTGGACTTGCCGGCGAAGGCCGCCGCGACGACCGTGGCGGCGTAGTGGTCACCGTCCCCGGCGAGGTCCTGGATCTCGACCTGGGCGCCGGGAATGCCTTCCTGGATCAGGCGGACGATGTCTTGGGCGGCCATCGGCATTGCTTGCTTTTCCTGCGCTATTCCGTTGCGTTCATGTAGGCGGGCAGCCACGCTTCGTGGGCCGATCGCAGCTCGCCCAGGGACAGGGAGAGCACCCCCCTGACGGCGAGCGTGGCGCCGCCGGAGTAGCCCAGAACCGTCGCCGGCACACCGGCCGCCTGTGCCGCCTGGACCATCTCCTCGCCGGAATTGCAGGCGACGAGATAGCGGGCTTGATCCTCGCCATACAAAAACGCATGCGACGGCACGGCGTTGCCGGCGGGCAGAGCGACTTCCACACCGGTGCCGCCGGCCAGGCACATCTCGGCCAGCGCCACCAGGAGGCCGCCGTCGCTGAGATCGTGACAGGCAACGATCCGGCGGTTGGCGATCTGGGCGCGCACGAAATCACCGTTACGCCGCTCGATCGCCAGATTGACCGGCGGCGGCGCGCCGTCCTCGCGGCCGCACGCCTCGCGCAGATAGAGCGACTGGCCGAGCCAGCCCGTCGTCTCGCCGACCAGCACGATGGCGAGACCGTCCGTGGTAATGCGCGAGCCGACGGCACAGGCGATGTCGTCGATGACGCCGACTGCACCGATGGTCGGCGTCGGCAGGATCGGTTTGCCCTCGGTCTCGTTGTAGAGCGAGACATTGCCGGACACGACGGGGAAGTCGAGCGCCTGGCAGGCCTCGGCCATGCCCATGATGGCACCCGCAAACTGGCCCATGATCTCGGGCTTCTGCGGATTGCCGAAGTTCATGTTGTCGGTGACGGCAAGCGGCCGGGCGCCGACGGCGGTGATGTTGCGCCACGCCTCGGCGACGGCCTGCCGGCCGCCGGTCTCGGGATGGGCCTGCACGTAGCGCGGCGTGCAATCCGATGTCATGGCGAGGCCTTTGTGGCCACCAGGAACGCGGACGAGCGCTGCGTCACCGTCCTGCGGCCGGATTGCCGTGTTGCCCATGATCAAGTGATCGTACTGGTGCCAGATCCACGCCTTGCTGGCGAGGTCGGGACAGCTCATCAGGGCAATCAGCGAGGAATTCCAGTCGCCGGGCGCCGGCACGTCCGACGCGGCCAGCACCGGCGGCAGGGGCGTCAAGGTCCACGGCCGCTCGTAGACCGGCGCCTCGGTGACCAGCGGCGGGATCGGGATGTTGCCGACGATGTCACCGTGCCAGGACAGCACCATGCGCCCGGAGTCGGTGAGATGGCCGATCACCGCGAAGTCGAGCTCCCATTTCTCGAAGATGCTGCGTGCCAGTGCCTCGCGGCCGGGCTTTAGCACGATCAGCATGCGCTCCTGGCTTTCCGACAGCATGAGCTCGTAGGGGTTCATGCCGGTCTCGCGCATCGGCACCTTGTCGAGCTCGACGATCACGCCCAGCCCGCCCTTGGCCGCCATCTCGAACGAGGAGGAGGTGAGGCCGGCCGCACCCATGTCCTGGATCGCCACGATGGCGTCGGTGGCCATCAGTTCGAGGCACGCCTCGAGCAGAAGCTTCTCCACGAAAGGGTCCCCGACCTGCACCGTCGGCCGCTTCTCCTCGCTGTCCTCGGAGAACTCGGTCGAGGCCATGGTGGCGCCGTGGATGCCGTCGCGGCCGGTCTTGGAGCCGACATAGACCAGCGGGTTGCCGACGCCCGCGGCCGCGGCATAGAAGATGCGGTCGGTCGGCGCGATGCCTACCGTCATGGCATTGACCAGGATGTTGCCGTTGTAGGCGGAGTGGAAATTGGTCTCGCCGCCGACCGTCGGGATGCCCATGCAGTTGCCGTAGCCGCCGATGCCGGCCACCACGCCCGACACGAGATGCCGGGTCTTGGGATGGCTGGGGTCGCCGAAGCGCAACGCGTTCAGGTTGGCAACGGGCCTGGCACCCATCGTGAAGACGTCGCGCAGGATTCCGCCGACTCCGGTAGCCGCACCCTGGTAGGGCTCGATGTAGGAGGGATGGTTATGGCTCTCCATCTTGAAGATGGCGGCCTGGCCGTCGCCGATGTCGATCACGCCGGCATTCTCGCCCGGCCCCTGGATCACCCAGGGCGCCCTGGTCGGCAGCTTCCGGAGCCATACCTTGGAGGATTTGTAGGAGCAGTGCTCGCTCCACATGGCCGAGAAGATGCCGAGTTCCACCATGGTGGGCGTGCGGCCCATGATCGCGAGCACGCGCTGGTACTCGTCGGGCGACAGGCCGTGCTCGGCAATGACCTGCGGCGTGATGACCGGCTCGTTGGGCAGCTTGACGGGGGGGATCACGTGAGAGTCAGACCTCATGGCTGGGGGCGCGCCCCTCCAGTGGCGCTTCTTCTGGACCGCGGGCGTCTCGCCCGGTCTTCCCATGAGCGGGCGAGACGCCCGCGGTCCACGAAGGGGTCGTCATGACAGGGCGTCGACCAGGCCTTCGAACAGGGCGCGGCCGTCGCAGCCGCCGAACATCGGCTCGACCGCATTCTCCGGATGCGGCATCAGGCCCATCACCGTCTTGGTTTCGTTGAACACGCCGGCAATATTGCGGATCGAGCCGTTCGGGTTGCCTTCGATGTCCACGGTACCGTCCGGCGCGCAGTAGCGGAACGCCACCTGGCCGCGATCCTCGAGCTCCTTCAACGTGTCCTCGCTGGCGAAATAGTTGCCCTCGGCATGGGCGACCGGAACGCGGATCACCTGGCCCGACTGGTAGCGGTTGGTGAACAGGCTCTGGCTGGTCTCGACCTTGAGATGCACGTCGCGACAGACGAATTTCAGATGGGCGTTGCGCATCAGGGTACCCGGCAGCAGGCCCGCTTCGGTGACGATCTGGAAGCCGTTGCAGATCGCCAGCACAGGCACGCCCTGGGCGGCCCGGCGCTTGACCTCGGCCATCACCGGCGACTGTGCGGCCATGGCGCCGCAGCGCAGGTAGTCGCCGTAGGAAAAGCCGCCGGGCACGACGATCAGGTCGGTCTTCTCGAAGTCGCCGTCGCCGTGCCACACCATCTGCGGCTTGCGGCCGGTGACCAGCTCGATCGCCTGGGCGACGTCGACTTCGCGGTTCGATCCGGGGAAGACGAGAACGGCCGATTTCATCAGCCCACCAGCTCGATCGAGTAGTTCTCGATCACCGTGTTGGCCAGAAGCTTGCGGCACATCTCGTCGAGCCGCGCCCTGGCCCTGGTCTTGTCCGTCTCGGCGAGCTCAAGCTCGATGAACTTGCCCTGGCGGACATCGCCCACCTCGGCGAAGCCCAGCCGGTTGAGGGAGTGGCCGATCGCCTTGCCCTGCGGATCAAGCACGCCGTTCTTCAGGGTCACGTGAACTCTGGCTTTCATGTCGCCTCTTTGCTGCTCGCCTCTGTGCTGCGCAATCGTCTCTATTGCATGGTCGTCGGGCCACGGACGTCCCCCGGCCCCTGGTCGATCAGGATACCGAGCCGACGGGCCACTTCCTGGTAGGCCTCCTCGACCTTTCCGAGGTCGCGGCGGAAACGGTCCTTGTCCATCTTCTCGTTGGTCCTGAGGTCCCATAACCGGCACGAATCGGGGCTGATCTCGTCGGCCAGCACGATCCGGACCATGTCGTCCTCGTACAGGCGGCCGAACTCGACCTTGAAGTCGATCAGCTTGATGCCGCAACCGAGAAACAGACCGAAGAGGAAGTCGTTGACGCGCAGGGTCAGGGCGACGATGTCGTCGAGGTCCTGGGGTGTCGCCCAGCCGAAGGCCGTGATGTGCTCCTCGGTCACCATGGGATCGCCCAGCGTGTCGTTCTTGTAGAAGAACTCCATGATCGAGCGCGGCAGCTGGGTACCCTCCTCGAGACCGAAGCGCTTGGCGAACGAGTCGGCTGCGACATTGCGCACCACCACCTCGAGCGGGATCATCTCGACCTGTCGGATGAGCTGCTCGCGCATGTTGAGCCGGCGGATGAAGTGGGTCGGCACGCCGATCTCGCCGAGCTTGGTCATCAGGAACTCGGAGATGCGGTTGTTGATCACGCCCTTGCCGGTGATCGTGCCCTTCTTCTGGTTGTTGAACGCGGTGGCATCGTCCTTGAAATACTGGACGATCGTCCCGGGCTCTGGTCCTTCGTACAAGGTCTTGGCCTTGCCCTCGTAGATGCGACGGCGGCGGGACATCTCTTACTCCTTGGCGGGCCGCAAGGAACCCGCCCCATTGGGGCCCCCGCCGGTGGGGCGGACTATGGCGGAAGTCCCATGCGCCGGGACGGGGGAAAAATCCATTGAAAAAGGTGACACGTACGTCATATTTGCCGGTTTGTAGGAGTCTCCACATGGCCCAGCAAATTACCTACGACAAGGCCTATGATGCTGTCGGACCCGAGGATTTCTCGGCGATGCTCGAGGTGCCGCGCTACGGCCGGCGCAGCGACGCCTTCGACGGCATCATCTCGGCCACGCACGACCATTTCTGGGACCCGCTGGACAAGGCCTACATCGATTTCGAGATGCCGTTCGACATGGCGACGACGCCGATTGTGCCGCTCGACATGGTGCTGGAACTGCGCAGCGCCGTGCGGGATCGGCTCGACGGGCGCCAGCAGATCCAGCTCGCCAACGATGTCACCCACTGGTCGGTTTCCAACCTGCTGCATGGCGAGCAGGGGGCGTTGTCGCTGTCGGCCAGCCTGTGCCACATCCTGCTCGACCCGGGCGCCCAGGAATACGCCGCCAACCAGGCGCGAGAGGAGGCGCGTCACGTCACCGGGTTCACGCGCTACATCGCCAAGCGCTGGGGCGAGCCGCTCCCCGTCGGCAAGACCATCCGGACGGTCCTGGCCGACCTCGTGAGCACGCCGGAGGTCTACAAGAAGATCGTCGGCATG
Organism: Reyranella sp.; assembly: GCF_050185545.1. Classification (GTDB taxonomy): domain Bacteria; phylum Pseudomonadota; class Alphaproteobacteria; order Reyranellales; family Reyranellaceae; genus Reyranella. The sequence goes on from NZ_JBFWZI010000002.1 coordinate 26,280, forward strand.
CAGATGCTGATCGAGGGACTGGCAATGGGCTCGTTCGCCACGCTCAACGCCAAGACCAACGATCCGGTGTTGCGTCGCCTGGTGCAGCTGGTGATGAGTGACGAGGCCTTCCATCATCGCTTCGGTCGCATCTGGGCGGCAAAGACCATCCGCCATCTCAGCGAAGACGAGCACAGGAAGGTCGAGGACTGGGCGGCGCAGCTCTTCCAGATGCTGCTGTTCAACCTGATCAATGCCGAGCAGAAGCAGGTCATCTACGGCAAATACGGCCTCGACTGGCAGTGGGTGCGCGACGCGGTCAAGGAGACGTTCGGCGACGAGGAGCGCCGCGCCCAGCTCAAGGAAAACACCAACATCTTCCGCGTGCTGATCAAGACGCTGCTGCATGCCGGCATCATCACCAGCCGCACGGCGCCGCTTTACGCAGTGTGGGTCGACATGAAGGAGCTCGAGGCCGAGGGCGACGGCATTCCGGGCGACGTCGTCGCCGAGGAGATGCTGGTGGTCCTGCGCGAGATCAACGCCAGACGCAGGCGGATCAGCAGCAAGGACATGATTCCCGCCACGGTGTGAGCTCATTCTCCTTCCCAGCGTCTTCGCTGAGGTGTCCGCGCCTTTGCGGACGGAGGGGTCATGGTCTTCCGGACCGCTGGCGTCCCGCCGCTCATGAATCCGAGCGGGCGGGACGCCAGCGGTCCGGAAGATCCTTGACCCCTCCGTCGCCGTGCGACGGCGACACCTCCCCAGCGAAGACGCTGAGGAGGAGAAGAGCTACCGCCCGCGGAAGCTGGGCTTGCGGCGCTGGCGCCAGGCCTCGTGCGCCTCGGCCTTGTCCTCGCTCATTTCCAGCACCATGAAGCGGTAGGAATCGACCAGTGACGAATCGGCGATGTTGGGGATATCGAGCCCGCGATTCATCGACTCCTTGACCATGCGCGCGGCAAGCGGCGGCAGGCCGGCAATGTGGTCGGCGACAGCCATCGCCTGGTCCATCAGCTGGGCGTGCGGCACCAGCCACTGGGCGAGGCCGATGCGATAGGCCTCGTCGGCCTTGATCGGGAAGCCGAGAGCCACCCGCATGGCCAGCCCCTTGCCGACGATCCGGGCAAGCCGCGTCGCCCCGCCATAGTTCGGCAGGACGCCGAGAGCGACCTGGGGCAGTCGCCATTCGGCCCGCTCCGAGGCCACGATCAGATCGCAACAGAAGGTGATGATGCAGCCGATGCCGATGGCATAGCCGTTGACCGCGCCGATCACCGGCTTTGGGAAGTCACTGACCAGGTTCGAAGGAAAATTGCGCGCCCGGCCCATCCGCTTGATGAAGGCCTCGGCCGACCGCGTATTGTGGGTGTTGGGATCGCGCAGGTTGGCGCCGGCGGAGAAGGCGCCGCCGGCTTCGTCGCCGGTCAGGATGACGGAGCGCACCTCGTCGTCGTCGGCTGCCTCGTCGAGATGGCGCAGCAGGCCGTCGGCGTAGTCCTGCCCCCAGCAGTTGCGGGCCTCCGGGCGGCTCAGCGTCAAGATCCCCGTATGGCCCTGCTTTCGGTAGAGAAGTGGCATGGCGTCCTCCTGGATGGAGGTTAGGACCGGCTAGGGCTTTCTGGCCAGCACGAAGGCGGACAGGCCGGCCAGACGGTTGATCGGGAAGAGCGGCAGTTCGGCCATGCAGGCGGCGGTCAGCACGCCGTTGGCGAGGGCGCCATGCCGCTGCAGGTTCGTCCGTGGTTCGCTCGAGTTGCGCGAGGCCAGCCGGATGGCGGCGGCCAGCGGGAAGACGAAGCCGAAATAGTAGGAGCCGCGCACGATCTCGAGACCGGCGGCGCGCAGGACGGCCTCGATCTCGTCCAGCCGATAGCGCCGCTTGTGCTCGAGGAAAACGTCGTGGCCACTCCACAGGAAGCGGAAGGCAGGAACGGTTACCAGGAAGTGGGCGCCCGGCGGCACCTTGTCGGCATAGCGCCGGACCAGGCCACAGTCGTTGTCGACGTGCTCCAGCACGTCCATCATCAGCACCAGGTTGCAATCGACAGCGCCGATCGTCCGACGGAAGCGCACCGGTTTGCCGTTGCTGCTGTCATCGCGGTCGGAGGGGTAGCCGGTGTCGACGCACAGCGCCGCCGTTGCGTCGGTCCTTTCCAGCAGATGGCGCGAGAAGAATCCCGAGCCCGCGCCGACGTCGAGGACATGCCGCGGCCGCAGCGACGCAACCGCGCGGCGCAAAGCGGCCGACTTGGCGCGATAGTACCAGTGCCGGCCGATGTCGGCGCCCAGGATGTCCTCTTCCTTGAGATCCATGCGCTCAGGGTTTTGTCGGCTGCGATGTGCCGTCCGCGTAGACGCCCTCGACGACATAGATCGGCCGGCTCTTCACCTCGAGGAACAGGCGGCCGAGATATTCGCCGATGATGCCGAGCGAGAGCAGCTGGATGGCGCCCATCAGCAGCACGGCGATCAGCAGTGAGGCGTAACCCGGGGTGTCGATGCCGAAGATCAAGACCCGGGTGACAATGAACAGGGCGTAGAGCACGGCAATGCTGGCGATCACGACGCCCACGTAGAACCAGGCGCGCAATGGCGCCGTCGAGAAGCTCACCACGCCGTCGAGCGCGAAGTTCCACAGGCGCCAGAAATTGAACTTGGTCGAGCCGGCGACACGCTGCGGCCGCTCGTAAGGCACGCCGACGGCGTTGAAGCCGACCCAGGCGAACAGGCCTTTCATGAAGCGGTTGCGTTCGGGCAGCTGGCGCAGCACTTCGACGGCGCGCCGGTCGACCAGCCGGAAGTCGCCGACATTTTCGGGGATGCGCACCGGCGACATCGTGTTGAATACCCGGTAGAACCAGCTGGCCGACAGGCGCTTGGCCGTCGTGTCGGAGGTCCGCTGGGTACGCACGCCGTAGACGATGTCGTAGCCTTCGCGCCAGCGGGTCATGAAGGGCTCGATCAATTCCGGTGGATCCTGCAGGTCGATATCCATCGGTACGATGACGTCACCCCGGGCGTGGTCGATGCCGGCGGTGAGGGCCGCTTCCTTGCCGAAGTTGCGCGACAGGTTGACGATCCTGAGCCGTCGGTCGGCCGCACTGTGGTCGAGCAGACGGATTAGCGTGTCGTCGCGCGAGCCGTCGTTGACGAAGACGATCTCGAAGCGGAATCCGTCGCGCTCCATGAGCCCGGTAACCGCCTCGAGAAAGATGTCGATCGATTCCTCCTCGTTGTAGACCGGGACGACCAGCGACAGCAGCGGGTCGGCCGGCCGGCGCTCGCGCTGGATGGCGAGCTGCCGCCCGAGCGTGCTGCCTTGGGCGCCGTTCTGGATTCGCGGGGGAGGAATGACCGATTCGGGCACGAAGGAGGGTTCCGTCAGACGGCTCTATACTCCTTCGCTCCCTGATGCACGAGAGTCCTGGCGGTCAGCTCACCACTTCCACGACGCCATCGAGAGACATGATGCCGATGTCGACCGCGAGATCGGGATGCCGCTTGTTGATTTCCGCCTTGAAGGTTTTCAGCACCTCCGACTGCTTGGCGGTTTCCAGGGCCTTGTCGGTCCGCAGCGCCTCGCCATAGGCGACGAAGACCGCGCCGCAGTCGCGATGGGTGAGGCCGACGACGCGCCGGATCTTGTGCAGCTGGATGGTGATGGCGAGGTTTTCCCAGAAGGCCGTGTGCCAATGACTGAACGCGGGAGCGATGGCCCCGACTGGCCCCCCGGCGATGACGAACTGGCTGTATTTGTCCATGAAGCCACGGCTCACCATGTAGGCGAGGGACGTCGTCGTGACCCTGGGATCGATGCAGTTCATCAGCATCGCCTCGGTGGGCTTGTATTGTGCCAGGGCGGGAAACGCCGCCGCCATGGCGGCACCGAAGCCGAGGCCCAGGGCGCCGCGGCGCGTCATGGCAGGCATGCATCCGCAGGCCGCGTGGTGGACGTGTCGAGTCATTGGAACGTAGCCTTTCCCTGTTGAGCCAAGCCGCCATTGTTGTCGGCGATCCAGGTCGTCACCGAGCCATCGGACTCGTGTCTCGCCTGGACCGAGAAAGAGGGCCCAGCATAGACAGGTGCGAGCGCGCGGAACTCAAACCCCCGGGGAATTTTACCGGGGTTCGAGCGACGCGCCAGTTCCATTTGCAGCAGGCCCATCAACGGGCCGTGAACGATCAACCCAGGGTAGCCTTCGACGGACGTCACATACGGCTGATCGTAGTGGATGCGATGGCCGTTGAAGGTGAGCGCGGAGAAGCGGAACAGCAGCACCGGATCGGCCACGATCTTCCTGGACCAGGTGGCGTCGGCCGGCGCCGGCCTGGGGTCGCGCTGGCGTTCGCCGGGCTTGGGCGCCTCGCGATAGACGATGTCGTGGTCCTCGATGAAGGCGCCGCCGCGTGGGCCGGCGACCGTGTGCTCGACCGTGACGAAGACCATCGCGCCGGTCGAGCCGATCTTGGGCTCGACCGACTTGATGCGTGATGTGCGGTGGACCGTATCACCGACGCGCAGCGGCTCGCCGGTGAAGGCGAAGCGGCTGCCCGCCCACATGCGGCGCGGCAGCGGCACCGGGGGCAGGAAGTCGCCGCGCTCGGCGTGACCGTCGGAACCGACCTTGGAGAGCCGGGCCGCCTCGAGAAAGAACAGCCAATGCCAGAGCGGCGGCAGCGCGTCCCCGGCGACGGGATCGGGATCCGGCTCGTCGAGGGTGGCGGACAGGGCGCGTACCGGGAAGGGGGTGACGAGATCCTCGACGGCACGCGTACGGCCGACCCATTCACGCAGCTTTTCCAACGACATATCGTCTCCTCACCGGGTTTGCTGCTGAATCTGCCATCGCCGCAGTGGGGTGGAAAGACCGGGTTCGCACCGCTATATAGCCACTCATCCAGCCCAGCGGAGCGGCAATGACGACGTTCGACGATCGCGAGAAATCCTTCGAGAAGAAGTTCCAGCACGACCAGGAACTTCAGTTCAAGGTCAATGCCCGCAAGAACAAGCTGCTCGGCCTGTGGGCCGCCGGCCTGATTGGCAAGGCCGGCGCCGACGCCGAGGCCTATGCCAAGGACGTCGTCATGGCCGATTTCGAGAAGCCGGGCGATTCCGACGTCATCCACAAGCTGATGAGGGATCTCGCCGCCGCCGGCAAGCCGATGGAGGACCATTCCATCCGCAAGCAGGGCGAGCGGCTCCTGGAAGAAGCCAAGAAGCAGGTGATGGCGGAGCAGAAGTAGGTCGCGGCCATCGGTGCCAACTTGTCGGAATGCCCAACAATATCCTCATCCTGAGGAGGCCGCGTAGCGGCCGTCTCGAAGGATGGGCTGCAGACGAGATCGCTGAGCCCACCCGTGGTTTTGCCCACCCTTCGAGACGCGGCCCTGCGGGCGGCTCCTCGGGGTGAGGTTTATGGGGCGAAGACGCGCTTGAAGATCGTATCGACGTGCTTGGTGTGGTAGCGCATGTCGAATAGCGCCGTGAGTTCGTCGTCGGACAGGAACTGGCCGATCTCCCTGTCGGCGCGACAGAGCGCCAGGAACGAGGCGTTGCCGCGCCAGGCTTCCATGGCATTGCGCTGGACGGCGGCGTAGGCATCCTCGCGGCTCATGCCCTTCTGGGTGAGCGCGAGCAGCACGCGCTGCGAGAACACCAGCCCGCCCAGGGCGTCAAGATTGCCCTGCATACGCTCCGGATAGACCAGCAACTGCTCGACGACCGAGGTCGCACGGCCCAGGGCGAAGTCGAGCGTGACCGTCGCGTCGGGCGCGATGTAGCGCTCTACGGAGGAGTGTGAGATATCGCGCTCGTGCCACAGCGTGACGTCCTCGAGCGCTGGCACCACGGCGCTGCGCACTACGCGGGCGAGGCCGGTCAGGTTCTCGGTCAGCACCGGGTTGCGCTTGTGCGGCATCGCCGAGCTGCCCTTCTGGCCCTCGGAGAAGAACTCCTCCGCCTCGCGCAGCTCGGTGCGCTGCAGGTGGCGTATCTCGGTGGCGAGATTCTCGATCGATGCCGCGACCACGGCGAGCGTGGCGAAGAACATGGCGTGGCGGTCGCGCGGGATCACCTGGGTCGATACCGCTTCGATTGCGAGCCCGAGCTTTCCGGCGACGTGGGCCTCGATGCGCGGGTCGATATTGGCGAAGGTGCCGACGGCGCCCGAGATGGCGCAGGTCGCGATCTCGGCGCGCCCCGCCACCAGGCGGCCGCGATTGCGCGCAAAGGCGGCGTAGTGGCCGGCGAGCTTGACACCGAAGGTCGTGGGTTCGGCGTGGATGCCGTGGCTGCGGCCGATGGTCGGCGTGTTCTTGTGCTCATGGGCCCGCTTGGCGAGCGCCGCCATCAGCAGGTCGACATCGGCGATCAGGAGGTCGGCCGCCTGGCTCAGCTGGACGGCGAAGGTGGTGTCGAGCACGTCGGACGAGGTCAAGCCCTGGTGCACGAAGCGCGATTCGGGGCCGATGAACTCGCCGAGCCAGGTCGTAAAGGCGATGACATCGTGCTTGGTCACGCGCTCGATGGCATCGATCCTGGCGACCTGGCCCGCCGGGTCGGCCGCGAGGGCCGCCATGGCCGCCTTGCCGCCCCTCCAGATCGCCTCGGCCGCCGCCTTGGGGATGATGCCCAGTCCTGCCATGGCCTCGCAGGCGTGCGCCTCGATCTCGAACCAGATGCGGAAGCGGTTCTCGGGTGCCCAGATTGCCGCCATCTGCGGCCGGGAATAGCGGGGAATCATGATTGGCCTTTTAGTCCCGATGGTGCGGGGACGCCATGCTAGAAACCGCGCACCATGTCTCCCTGTTGCCCTGCCGTTTGCCGATGACACCCTTGTCCGAGTGCCCGCGCGAGGTCCTCGCCAATGTCGCCGGCGTGCTGACCGACATCGATGAAACCGTCTCGACCCATGGCCGGCTGACTGCCGACGCCTATCAGGCGATGGCGGCGCTGCATGCCGCCGGATTGCGTGTCATCCCGGTGACCGGCCGGCCGGCCGGCTGGTGCGACCATATCGCCCGCTTCTGGCCGGTCGATGCCGTGGTGGGCGAGAACGGCGCCTTCTGGATGTGGCAGGACCGGGTGGCCGGCAAGCTCAGGACACGCTTCGTGCAGAGCGAGGACGAGCGTTCCGAGGGGCGGCGCCGGCTCGAGACCGTGCGGGCCGAGGTGCTGCGCGAGGTGCCGGGTGCCGGCATTGCATCGGATCAACCCTATCGCGTAGCCGATCTCGCCGTCGATTTCTGCGAGGACGTCCCGCCGCTCAGCCACGCCGAGGTGAAGCGCATCCTGGAGATCTTCGCGCGACACGGCGCGCACGCCAAGGCGAGCTCGATCCACGTCAATGGCTGGTTTGGCGAGTACGACAAGCTCGCCACCAGCCGCGTGATGATGCGGGAACTGTTCGGCATCGATCTCGAGGCCGAGCGCGCACGCTGGGTCTTTTCCGGCGACTCGCCCAACGATGCGCCCATGTTCGGCTACTTCCCCAATTCTGTCGGCGTCGCCAACGTGCGCGACTTCGCCGACGGCATGGATCACCTGCCGCGATGGGTCACGGCCCGCCGCTCGGGGGCAGGGTTCGTCGAGCTTGCCGAGGCGCTGCTCGCGGCGCGCTGCTCGCCATGACGCTGCCGCGGCCCGTGATGGCCGTCGTCTTCGACATGGACGGCTTGCTCTGCTACGCAACACCTTCTGCAGTCGATCGCCGTCGATACTGCGGCGCGGTACTGCCCGGCGTGACGCGCCCGTCTATCGAGGCTGCGGCGGGCTGAGCAGCAGGGAGCCGAAATGGGTGACGCTGTCGGCCTGGGTGATGACCCCCACGGCGCCGGACTGCGGCAGGCTGCGGTCGGTTACATCGAACATTGGCGTGCCATCGAGCGCCACCTCGAAGCGGTCGTTCGCCGCGACGACCCGCAGCGAATGCCATTTGCCGGTCTCGATCGGGGCGTCCTTGCGAGCGAGCTGGCTGCGCTTGCCCTTCTCCATCCTGTAGAGGCGGACCGTCTTGTCGAGCGCATTGGCCTGGACGAAGTAGTAGTCGTTGGCGCTCTGGGCTCGGAACATGAGGCCGGCCACTTGGGCACGGGTGCCCGAGATCGGCTTGAAGCGCAGGGTGGCGTCGAGATCGCGCCCGACCGCCCGCTCGGCGACGCACAGGGGGAAGCGCGAATCGGTCGGGTCGCCGGCGGTTTCGGCCAAGGCCCAGCCATTCGGACCGTCAGGGTCGGCCACGGCGCGCCATTCGGAGGTCCGGCCGATGCCGGTCTTGCCCTGGACACAGGCGACCCGGCCGTCGGCCGTGGCGAGTGGCACGACCAACTGGGCGAAGGCCGGTGTGGCGAGAGCGAGGCTGAGCAGAAGAACCAGGACACGCATGGCGCCAGTGTAGCGCCGTGATCGTGACAAGGCGCGCCTCGAACGCGCTGTGCTTGACCGCATGTGCGGCAAGAGGGAGTTTATGCACCGGCTGATTTTCCAAACTTGGGGGGACCAAGAATGCGTCTGTGCACAATCATGAGCGGCGGCAAGCCGGTGGTCGGGGTCAAGCCGGGCAATGGCAAGATCATCGACTTGTCGAAGCAGATGCCGCGCGGTCCCAAGACCGTCGTCGAGATTCTGGCCGGCGGCAAGAAGGTCCAGGCCGAGGTCGCCAAGGCCTGCGCCAAGCCCAAGCCGGCCGCCCTGGTGTCGGAGAAGTCGGCCAAGTACCTGCCGCCGATCCCCAACCCGGGCAAGATCCTGTGCATCGGTCTTAACTATCGCAAGCACGCCGAGGAGACGAAAAACCCGATCCCGCCCTACCCGGTGGTGTTCTGCCGCTTCGACAACACGCTGGTGGCGCACAACGGCAAGATGCCGCGGCCCAGCGCCTCCGACCAGCTCGACTGGGAGGCCGAGCTCACCATCGTGATCGGCAAGAAGTGCCGCAACGTCCCCAAGGAGAAGGCGCTCGGCGTGATCGCTGGCTACGCCTGCTTCAACGACGGCTCGGTGCGCGACTGGCAGGCGAAGTCGGGCGGCCAGTTCACCCTGGGCAAGAATTTCGACGGCACCGGCGGCTTCGGTCCCGACATCGTCACCTCGGACGAGCTGCCGCCGGGGGCGGCGCCGCTGCGCATCATGACGCGCGTCAACGGCGAGGTCATGCAGGACAGCAACACCGACGACCTGATCTTCGACGTGCCGACCCTGGTGCACGAGCTCAGCAAGGTCATGACGCTCGATCCGGGCGACATCATCATCACCGGCACGCCGTCGGGAGTCGCCATGGCGCGCAAACCGCAGCCTTGGCTGAAGCCGGGCGACGTCTGCGAGGTCGAGATCGAGAAGATAGGAATCCTGCGCAATCCGATCGTGCAAGGGGCCTGACGGGCCTCATTGTCTTCCGGACCGCGGGCGTCTCGCCCGCTCATGAGATGAGCGGGCGAGACGCCCGCGGTCCAAAGAAACCTGACGGTCACGCCTTGCGTGGCAGACCCTCGAGCCCGCCCATCATGAGGCGGGTGGCGAACTCGACGGCGGCGGCGGGGTCCACGGGGTCGCGCGCGACCATGATCACGGAGATCTCGAAGGCGATGCCGCCCATCGCCGCGGCCAGGTAGGACACGTCGACCCTGGGCAGCAGGCCATTGGCCATGGCGGCGCGGATGTCGTCGTTGAGCGCCTGGGCCAGTGCCCGCACATCGGGCTTGTCGAGCAGGGTGCGGATGGCGGTGAAGTTCTTGCGGGCCAGCGCCAGCAGCTCGGCATCCTCGACGATGAAATCGAAATACACGGCATAATGGCGGCGGAAGAACTCCTCGGTCGTGGCGGCGCGGGCGCGGCCGGCATGGTGGCGCCGCAGCAGCTCGCCGGTCAGTTCGCCGACCACGGCCTCGAAAATCTCGTCCTTGTCCTTGAAGTAGTTGTAGAACGTGCCCGAGGCCAGATCGGTGCGGCGGACGATGTCGCGCACGCTCGCCGCTCCAAAGCCCATCTCGGCGAACACCGCACGCGCCGCTTTGAGAAGCGCGGTGCGGTTCTCCGCCTTGTTCTGCTCGCGCCTGCCGCCGCGCGGCTCCGCCGCTATGCTCGTGTCCTCGCCCATGCTCAACGGCCCAATTGTGCCAGTTCGTGGCGCAGGCCCGCCACCATGTCGTCCATCGCCCGGGCGGCCGCCTGCAGCACCCCGCGCATGCCTGCAAAGCCGTGGATCAGCGAGTCGAACTCGCGATGGATTGTCTTTACCCCGGCCGCCGACAGGCGCGCGGCATAGGCTTGGCCCTCGTCGCGCAGCGGATCGAATCCCGCCGTGTAGACCAGGGCGGGCGGCAGGCCCTCGAGGTCCGGGGCCTTCAAGGGCGAGGCACGCGGATCGTCGACTTCGCCGGGACCGTTGAGGTAATGGCCGCGCACCCATTCAATGTCGGCGCGCGTCAGCAGGAAGCCCTCGCCGCAGCTGGCATAGGACGGTGTGCTTCCGGAAAGGTCGGTGGCCGGATAGATGAGCCACTGCAGGCAGGGCGGCCGGGGGTCCTCGCGCAGCAGCCGGGAAATCACCGTCGCCAGCGTCGCGCCGGCCGAATCGCCTGCGACCACGACGCGCGCCGGGTCGATGCCGATCGTGGTCGCCTCGGCCGCGAGCCAGCGGAAGGCTGCGACGGCGTCATCCACGGCGGCCGGGAACTTGTGCTCGGGCGCCAGGCGATAGTCGACGGCGACCACGGCGCAGCCGCTGCGGGCGCAGAGGTAGCGGCAGACCAGGTCGTACGCCTCGAGGCTGCCGAGCACCCAGCCGCCGCCATGGAAATAGAGGATGGCGGGCAGCAGGCGGGCGACTGTGCCTGCCGGCCGGTAAAGCCTGATCCGCATCCGGTCGGCCGGCCCCGCGATCGTGCGGTCGACGATCTCGCCGACCGGCGCCGGCCGGCCGCCGAGCAGGGGCAGCACGGCATCGAGCTCGGCCCGCGCCTCGCGCACGGTCAATTGGTGCATCGCCGGCCGGCCGCTGCGGGCCAGCAGCTGCAGGAACCATTGGGTGCGGCCGTCGAGCGTGCGGCCGTCGACCACGATCGGCGGGCCGGCCAGGATGTTTACCCAGGAGATCGGCATGCGCAGCGCCAGGTTCGCGGCCCTGCCCACCACGTCGCGCGCAATCTCCTTCATCGCCATCAGCCGTTCCTAGCATCCCGACCGGTCGCCGACCACTCGCCGTTGTGAAGCCGATGCCGGATGGCTAGGTTGGCCGCGATGGCGGAGGGGACGTCCGACAATTTTGCCACCGCGCTGCGCCGCGAGATCCTGCGCAGCGAGGTCCAGCGCATGCAGGTCCTTGCCATCGTGCTGACGGTGCTGCTCGCCGCGACCCTGGGTGCGCTCAATCTCGTGCCCGGATTCGCCGAGCGCCTGTTCCGCAAGACCGTCGAGCCATGGACGCCGCTCGCCGGCATCGGGCCGTTCGTCGCCTACGAATGGATCGCCTTGACGGCGCTGCGCTGGCGGATGGCCCGCGACCTCGATTTTCCCCGCATCGCCCGCTTTGCCAATGCCCTGATCGAGACCAGCCTGCCGAGCGTCGTCATCTACGAGCTCAGCCTCCATATGGAACCGGCCACCGTGCTGGGCTTCTGGCCGCCCATGCTCTATTTCGTGTTCATCGTGCTGTCGACGCTGCGGCTCGATTTCTGGTTGTCGGTGTGGACCGGGGCGGTGGCGGCGATCCAGCAGTTCGCGCTGGCCGCCTACCTCATGCCAATCCAATTGTTCTCCGAGATGCCCGAGCACTCGCTGGTCTATCACCTGAGCCGCAGCGTCGTGCTGCTCGGGGCGGGCGTGATCGCCGGCATCGTGGCCGGCAGCCTGCGCCGGCAGTTCGAGGCCTCGGTGGCGGCGTCGGCGGCGCACGATCGCGTCACCAATCTGTTCGGCCAGCACGTCTCGCCGGCCGTGGTCGAGCGGCTGCTGGCCCAGCAGGCCGACCCGCCGAGCGAGATGCGCCGCGTCTGCGTCCTGTTCCTCGACATCAGGGGCTTCACCGCCATGACGCGGGTGCGGCCGGCCGACGAAACGGTGGCGCTGCTGAACGATTTCTTCGCCGACATGATCGAGATCGTCGACCGTCATCACGGCATCATCAACAAGTTCCTGGGCGACGGCTTTCTCGCCCTGTTCGGCGCGCCGCTCGAGGATCCGCGGGCCGCCGCCAACGCCCTGGCGGCGGCGCGCAGCATGCTGAAGGCGGTCGACGCCTGGAACGCGGTGCGCCCTCGCCAGCCGCTGCGCGTCGGCATCGGCATTCACATCGGCGATGCCGTGACCGGCACCGTGGGCTCGCCGCAACGCAAGGAGTACACCGTGATCGGCGACACGGTGAATCTCGCTGCCCGCCTCGAGCAGCTCACCAAGGAGACCGGGTCACAGCTCCTGATCTCGGGCTCAGTGCACGCCGACACCGCCGGCGCCGACGGCGCGACCGACCTCGGGCCGCTGTCGATCCGCGGCTATGGCGAGCCGGTCCGGGTCTGGCGGGTGGCATGAGCTGGTACTTCGCCTACGGTTCGAACATGAGCGCGGCGCGGCTGTTCGACGAGCGGCTGGTGCCGGAAGGCGTTCCCGCCGGAGAACGGGTCGCTGGCCGGCTCGACGGCTGGCGGCTCGCTTTCAACAAGCGTGCCCGCAGCCCGGCCGGCTCGGGCGCCGGCAATATCGTCGTGGCCGAGAATGCCTCGGTCTTTGGCACTCTGAACCAGCTTTCCGCGGCCGGTTTCGCGGTGCTCGATCGCTGCGAGGGGGTGGCCGGCGGTCACTACGAACGGCGCACCGTTTCGGTCGCCCGCCTCGACAATGGCGAGCCGGTCGAGGCGATCACCTACGTAGCCCTGTTGACCGGTGCGGATTTGCGACCGACCCGGGCCTATCTGGCGCATCTGCTGGCCGGCAGGGACATGTTGCCCGCGGACTATGTCAGATGGTTGGCGGCAACTCCGACTGTCGACTGATCAGCCGCCGCCCAGCAAGCCGCGGCGCACGTAGGATTTCATATCGACCAGCGACTGCGTGGCGGCGGCTTCCTGCAGGCCGCCGCTGACGCCCAGCGTGCGACAGGCCGCGAGCGCCTTGGCCATGGCACCCTGGACCGGCTTGCCGTCGGCCGTATGGGTCGCAACGCCGCTCTTGCGCTCGACGAACGAGCCGTCGGACTGCTGCTGGAACACGCATTGGGAGTAGTTTTCGCCGCGTCGGTTCGCGTAGGCACGCCCGCCGTCGAAGCCGTGGCCAGCACCGGGATAGACCTTGACCTCGATGCGCGCCCCGTTGGCGCGCAGCGCCTCGGCATAGGTGGTGCACGGCTCGACGCCGACATAGGTGTCGGCGCCGCCCAGCAGCATGTAGATCGGCTGGCCCGTGGTGCGCGGCCGGTAGTATTGCGTCGCGCACGACGGGTAGAACGGCACGTGCAGCGCATACCGCAGGCCCGGAGGTAAACCTGTCGCTGCGAGCAGGTTGAGATGAGCGGCCATCAGCGCCGAGGTGCCGCCCTTGGAGAAGCCCATGATGCCGACGCGATTGCGGTTGATGCGGCTGTTGGCGCCGAGCGCTATCAGCACCGCCAGCGCGTCGCGATTGAAGTCGGGCCCGCTCACCGCCGACTGGTCCTCGACGGTCGAGGTGACGCCGCGGGGGCGAAAGGAATCGATCACAACCGCGGCGACGCCCATCGCCGCCAGCTCGCGGGCGTAGCGCAATTCACGCTGGTCGCTGATGCCGCCGCTGCCGTGATGGATCACCATCGCCGGCACAATGCCCTCGCTTGCCGGTCCCTGGGCGGCGGGCCAGTAGATTTCCGCCGGCACCCGGACCGGCTGGCCTTTCTGCCGGCCCTCGAAGTCGATCGTCTGCCGCTGCTGCGCTTCGGCCGCGCCCGCCGTCGCGAGGAGGGCGAGCGCGGCCAAAGCGCCGCGACGTATCACGCCGGAACTTTCGCCTTGTCGGCCAGCGCGCTGCGCGACACCGGATCCATGTTATCGCTGAGCTCTGGCACGTCGGCTTCGTGCCAGAAGTTGAGCTCGATCATGACGCCGTCGGGGTCATGTACGAAGACCTGCTGGAGCGGCCGCGCCGGCACCTTCTTGGCCTCGAACGGCACGCCGTCCTTCTTTATCTGGTCGATGGTGCCGCGGATGTCGGAGCAGTTGATGGCGATGTGGTCGATCGCGCCGCTGCCGTGTGCGTCCCGGCCGGTCTCCGACAGGAGATGGAGGATCGCCTTGTCGCCGGCATAGAGCCAGGCACCGGGGAACTTGAACGGCGGCCGATCGCCGTTCCGCAGGCCGACGTAGCGCTCGTAGAAGCGCACCGTCGCCTCGAGGTCCTTGCAGTAGATGTTGTAATGATCGAGCGAGAGAGCGGGCATCTGTCACCTCCGACCGTTGCCATTGCCGTCAGATTACAGCACTCCCGATCAGCCGTGACAGCAGGAATTGTCGGTTTTTTCCTTAGTGGATGCGGTCGGGACGCCCGAGCACGGCGTTGAACACGGTATCGGGCACGGCGATGCGCGCGTCCTGGTAGGCGCGCTGCAGTGCGGCAGGATCGCGGTCCGGCTGGCAGGTCAGCACCGCCATGCGATCGATGAAGTCGAGGTCGAGCTCGGCATCGGTTTGCCGCATCGCCCCCCAGACGTCCCACGGCAGCATCTCGTGATTGTTGAGAGCCGCCAGGTCGCGGATCACGTTGCCGGCGATGAACCACAGCCCGTGCATGTCGAGGATGCCGAAGGCTTGCGGATCGGCCTTGCCGGCGCGGCAGAGCTGCCAGGCCTCGCCCGCGACCAGGAACTGGTCGCGCGGCGTGTCGCGCGGATCGAAGGAGATCTTGAACAGCGCGCGCTGGCGGGCGTCGAGCTGCGCGTCGAACTGTTGCCAGCGCTGTTCGGCTTCGTTCCAGTGCTCAGTCACCCAGTGATCGACGAACCTGCCCTTCTCGAAGTAGGCGGCGAAGCCGCAGCGAGCGCGCGCCGGCACGCCGTGGCGGCGCAGCATCGCCACGTGCAGCAGGCTGAAATGCCGGCAGTTGCCGACCAGGCGCTCGGCCACCGGACGGGCGGACGTCAACGGCCGGGCGTCATGCGCCGCGATCCGCTCGAGCATCGGTTCGACGCCGCGAATGTGCGGCTCGAGCTGCTGCGCCGGCGTCAGCGTCACGCCATAGGCCGGTGCGACGTGCTGATGGAGCAGCACGCCCTGGACGATCTCGGCCAGCTGGCCGGCATCGCCCGGCAGGGTGTCGAGCAATCTCGCGTGCCGGCCGGGATCGGTCATGTCGATCGGCGTCCGGAACGGGTCGAGATTCATGCCAGGGCTTTCTCGAGATTGTCGAGAGCGGCCGTCCAGCCGCGGCGGTGATCGTCGCGCGCCGTCTCGTTGAAGAACTGCTCGTGCTTCAGGGTCAGGAGCGTGCCGTCGCGATCGGGCGCCAGGGCGACCGTGACCTGCGATTCGCGCTCGGGCGTGCTTTGCCAGGCCCACGAGAACACCAGCTTGCGCTCCGGCACGACCTCGCGATAGACGCCGCTCACGCTGTGATGCTCGCCCTCCGGCGACCAGAACTGGACTCGGAAGCGGCCGCCGACCCGCAGATCGGTCTCCGCGATAGGCGTCCTGCCGGACCCGGTGACGCCCCACCAGCGGATCATTTTTTCCGGCTGCGTCCAGGCCTTGTAGAGCTGCGCCGGCGATGCCTTGAAGTGGCGTTCGAGGGTGAGGCTGGGCTTGGCGAGGGTGAGGCTGGGGTTGGATTGCATGACTCGTCCTCCAGGAATGCGGCCAATCGGTCGAGTTGCTCGGTCCAGTAGCGCTGGTAATGGGCGAGCCAGTTCATCGCTTGCTCCATCGGGGCGGCCGCGAGCCGGCAGGTCACGGTGCGACCCGTCTTCGAGCGGGCGATCAGGCCGGCGTCGCTCAGCACGTCGAGGTGCTTCATGATCGCCGGCAGCGATACCGGGAACGGCCGCGCCAGCTCGCTGACGGTGAGCCCGTCCTCCTCGTCGAGGCGGGCAAGCAGTGCCCGCCGCGTCGGATCGGAGAGCGCGGCGAAGGTGCGATCGAGCGCGGTGGCCTGATAGTTAACCATAGAGTTAACAATTAGGAAGCAGCGTCAGAGAAGTCAAGAGGCTGCCGCGCGTCGACAGGCAGGGCATACGCATGTGGAAAAACACCGTCATACCGAGCGGAGCCGCCCGATTGGGCGCTGATTACAGCGCCATTGGCGGCGCACCAGTCGAGGGACCTTTCCTACTGATGCGGCAAGAAGAGGGGTCCCCCCACTACGCCTCGCTATGCTCGGCTCCGGTCGGGATGACGGAACCGGGGAGGGACGGGAAATGCCCTCACAGCCGCTCGATCAGCGCCTGTGCCGCAGCGGGATTGCGCACCTTGGCGCCGGAGATGAAGTAGAGAAACACGTCGCCGTGCTTGGCCCATTTCCTGGCCTGCCTGGCGTAGGCGTCGAGCTCGGCGGGCTTGAAGCCGGCCTTTGGCGTGTCCTGCGAGCCCATCAGGCGGGCGTAGGTGAAGTCGGCCGTCGGCTCGTCGATGACGGGGAAATCGGCGTCGCCCTCGGCGTGGATGATGGCGACATTGTGCTTGCGCGCGAGCTCGTAGAAGCGCGGATCGTCGAAGCTCGGATGGCGCACTTCCAGCGCGTGGCGCAGGGGCAGCTTGCCGGCCTGGCGCGGCAGCAGCTTGAGGAAGGCGTCGATATCCTCGGGATCGAACTTCTTGCTGGCCATGAATTGCCAGTTGATCGGGCCCAGCCGGTCGCGCAGTTCCACCAGGCCCTGGCTCACGTATCGCTGCACCGACTCGCCCGCTTCGGCCAGCACGCGGCGGTTGGTGCAGAAGCGCGACGCCTTCATGGCGAAGACGAAGCCATCGGGTGTCTCGTCACGCCACTTCGCCCAGCTCGCGGGCTTGAAGCTCGAATAGTAGGTGCCGTTGATCTCGATGGAGGTGAGCTTGCGGCTGGCGTACTCGAGTTCGCGCTTGTGGGCGAGGCCCTCGGGATAGAACACCCCGCGCCACGGCTCGAAGGTCCAGCCGCCGACGCCGACATAGATCTTGCCGCTCATGACCTGCTCCTTGTCCGGGGCGCTCGGGTTAGCACGCGTCCCATACCCGGGCCAGACAGTTAGCCGCAGAACGCGAGAATCCAACAGCATCGTCAGGGTTGTATCTGGACGAAGCCGGCCTGCACCAGCTGGACGATCCGGAAGTTGGCACCCGCATTCACCTTGACGTCGGGCAGCAGGTCGGCGTTGCTCCACCCCCTCAGGCGCATCGTCTCGGCGCATTCCTCGATCTGGACGCCTTGCTGGATCAACTGGGCGATCTGCGCCTTGTAGGGGTTGCCGCCCCGCCAGTTGCGCACCTTGCTGTACTTGGCGTCGTCGAGCAGCATATAGCCCGCGTTGCCGTGAAAGATCGCAATGATGTCGGCCTTCGTCCGGTTCTCCCTGAAGCGCGGGACCATGATCCTCAGGAACTGCAAGCCGGTCGGCTCGTCGCCTTCGAATACGGGATGATCGAATTGAAGACGATCCGGGCCTCGCTCAGGACCACCGGAACGTCGATACGGATCTCGGGGACGTCCGCCGCATGGACCGGGCGCGCCGACGCGGCGCCGAGCAGCAGGGTGCAGACGATTCCAGTCAATCGAGCAAAGCGCATGCTCGGGCTCCCTCTGATCTCACCGGTGAACTGGCTCGGCCGCTTCATCGCAGGTGGCCGAGCGGCAGCGGCGCGCCGGCCTTGACGGTCTGGATGGCGATGTTGCTGCGGATCTCGCGAACGATCGGCAGGTTCAACAGCTTGTCGACCAGGAAGCGCTGGTAATGGTGCAGATCGGGGACGACGACTTCCAGGAAGTAGTCGGACTCGCCCGACACGAGATGGCAGGCGATC
The DNA here is from genome assembly GCF_050185545.1 of Reyranella sp. Lineage (GTDB taxonomy): Bacteria > Pseudomonadota > Alphaproteobacteria > Reyranellales > Reyranellaceae > Reyranella. Next base: position 44,208 of record NZ_JBFWZI010000002.1, read on the forward strand.
ACTTCCGGCATGGCGGCGACCGCGTGCTCGAACTTGAGCGCGCGCTCGTTGGCATGGCCGTCGATCTTCACGCCGATGAACACCGAGAAGCCGAGGCCGATGCGGTCGCGTCGCAACACCGCCCGGTAACCCTCGATATATCCCCCGTGCTCGAGCTGCCTGACCCGGCGCAGGCACGGCGAGGGGGACAAGCCGATCCGGTCGGCGAGCTCGACATTGCTGAGTCGGGCATCGTCCTGCAGCGCGGCAATGATGCGGCGGTCGACGGCATCGAGGTCGATTCCTGGCATGTTCTGTATATCCTCGGCGCGGAACTAGCGGATTATTGCGTCAGTTGCCATCCGGATGGCACAGATCGCAAGGACATGCTTCTGTCTCGAATGGCATGGTCGCCCGCCTTTCATCCCGCGGGAGTACGACGATGACCGAGACAGCCACCTGCCAACGCCTCGTCGACGTCGTCGACCAGTACTTCGAGACAATGTTCGACAACGATGTGGGCCGCCTCGATCGGGTGTTCGCGCCGACGGCGCAGCTGCACGGCCTGCGCGATGGTGTACTTCGCGTGCTGCCCGTAGCCGAGTATCGCAAGGCACTCGCCTCGACCCCATCGCCGAAATCCAAGGCGGCGCCGCGCCAGCAGGAGATCCTCTCGATCGACTTTGCCGCACCGGTGCAGGCCCTGGTCAAGGTCAGGGTGCGGATCGATACGCTCCTGTACGTCGACTATCTCTGCTTCCACCTGGTCGACGGCGCATGGCGCATCACCGCCAAGTCCTTTCACATCGAGAGGCGCTTCGCGCCGTAGCCGCGCCCGGTCGGCACCCGGTCATGAGTTGCCGCGCTCGCGCTATGCCATGACGCTCGCGATGTCCGTCCGGACGCCTTCGGAGCGGCGATAGTACTGGTGAGTCGCCTGGAAGGTGCGGAGGTAATCGGTGTACCCGCTGCAATCGACCACGCGGTACGTCGAGGCCGGAAAGCGGCTCGCATTGGGATATCCCGCCGGGCCTCGCTGGCCCAGACGTTGTTTGAGATTCAGCGTTTCAGCGAGGTCATCGAGAACCCTGTCGCCCGTGCTATGATAAATGGAGATGCGTCGGGCCAGCTGATTGAATGCGCTCAGCCGGCCGAACGGTCCGCGCTCGAAGGAGGTGTATTCCTCGTCCGCGGCAGCCAGCAGGGCTTCGTCGAACAGGTCAGCCGGACCCTGGCCCTGGGAGAACCATGCTTCGGTGGCGGCTTGCAGCGCCCAGTTTCCCATGCTGTGGGCGAGCAGGAAGGTGCGCAGGCCGTTGTTGCGTGCGTTCTGGAGCAGCGGAAGCAGGTTGGCGAAGAACCGTGCGAGGTGGGGCCCGGACTTGCCGGCTGTCCTTTGGTCGGAGTGATAGGCGTAGGAGGGAAATGGCGGCTCGATTACGTGGCCGCGTGACGGCCAGCTGAAGGCAATCACTGTGGTGTCGGCGCCGGGGACGTTCGACTTGGTCAGCCATTCGCGATTGAAGGCGGCGCGCGTGATCGCATCCGCGAAACTGTTCGCAAAACCATGGATGAAGACGAGGATGTTGCGGCCACCCGACTCGATGTCGGCCTTTGCCGTCGCGGAGAAGTCGCCTGCTTGAAAGTCCTGGAGCGATCGAATCGTGCCGACGTTGTCTCCCGGCAGGTCGCTGCTGTCGACGAACGCCGATCCATAGGCCATCTGCTTTTCGGGCGCGATCATGTTGAGGGTGTAGCTGGTCGGCGCCTCCGGCGGGTTGTTCACGGCGCGGTTGGTCGCAAAATAGACCGTCGTTGTCATCGGGTGACCCTACTCCGAGTCGATTTAAGCGTGAAGCCGGCAGGGTCGACGCCGCGCTCCAATCCCTCCCAGTCCAATGGCGCAGCGATCGGGAAGCCGGGCAGAGCACGCGGCGAGAAGGCACCGATCGCAGCAGTGCCGCGTGCGTTGTAGCGGCAATCGACGGCGGCGTCGGCCAGCCGGCCGGCAATGTCCTTGCTGTAGCGCTGGGCCTCCAGCCAGGTGAGTTCTGGCTCGATCGGCACCATGACGTGCAGCTCGGGGCCGCCGCTAAGCCTGGGCCAGCTCTCCAGGCCCTCGGCTTGCAGGAGGGCGCGCAGGCGGAGAGCCGATGCGACGATTCGCTGCCAGTCCTTGCCACGGTCCGCGGTGATCGCAAACACCAGCTGGTCCGGATGGTCGAGATCGTCGACCGTGGCATTCCAAGGATGCAGTTCGACCGCCCCGATTCCGACCAGCCCCAGCAGACCGTCGACGCTGTCGATCCACAATCGATGACCGTCGCCGACCGCGATTCGCTGCACGGCCTTGGGCACCTCGACTGACGGATCGGCCGGCACGAGATCGAGAGGTCGCCGGGCGAGATGGACGAGAGCTTCCTTGCCGACTTTCTTCCAGTAGGCCGTGAGCGCGGCCTTCGTCGGCGCCGTTTCGTTCCGTCCCGCCGGCGCGGCGGCCGCGACGGGAAGGGTTTGCTTCAGCATGGCAATATCCTGCCAGGGATCGCGGTCCAGAAAGGCCAGGCGCTTTGGCAGGTTGAGGAGGGTGAAGTGATTGGCGCGGATGTCGGGACCCAGCTCGTCCCAGTCGAGCGGCACCGAGACCGGTGCGCCGTCGCGGGCGCGTGTCGAGTACGCGCCGACGGCGGTGGCGCCCATGCCGTTGCGCAGGTAGTCGACATAGATCCGGCCGCGGCGGCCGCTCTTGGCCATGTTGTCGGTGTAGAGGGTCGGCTGGTCGGCGGCCATGGTCGCGGCGATCGACTGGGCGAACGCCTTGACGCTGTCCCAATCGGCCTGCGGCACGAGCGGGAACACGACGTGCAGTCCCTTGCCGCCGGTCGTCTTGACGAAGCTCCTGAGCCCGCTCGCCTGGAGACGACGGCGCACCTCGCGGGCCGCATCGATCACCCGTTGCCACGGTACGGTGTCGTCGGGATCGAGATCGATGGTCACGCGGTCGGGCAGCTCCGGCCGGTCGGCCCGCGCACCCCAGGGATGGATCTCGAGCACACTCGCCTGAATGAGCTCGAGCAGGCCCGCGAGGTCGTCGACGACGAGCATCGGCTGCTCGTCGTTGGGCACCGCGACCTGGCGCACCGCACCTCCCAGGCCGGCCCAGGCATGCTTCTGGAAGAAGCATTGCTGGGCGATGCCTTCGGGGCAGCGCAGCAGGCTAAGCGGGCGGCCGACGATGTGCGGCAAGATCCAGTCGGCAATCTCGACATAGAACTCGGCCAGTCCCTGCTTGGTAATGCCCTGCTCGGGCCAAAGCAGGCGGCCGGGATTGGTCAATCGAATCGCTGGCGCAGTGTCGCCCTTTGCCGTGCTCCGGGACTTGCTCTGGATCGTTGCCGCGTCGCGCGGCTGAGAAGCGGACACCTTGCCTTCGACGAGCTCACGAAACACCGCGTGACGGATCAGCCCGCCGCCAGTGCGCGTGCGATACTCGATCTCGGCCGACAGCACGGGCTCGACCCAGCGTACACCCTTGGTCACGGCCGTCTCGTCCACGAGCGGCGGCGTGCTGGTGCGCAATGGCTCGAGCCTTTGTCGAAGCTCGCGCGCGCTCGCCACCGTGAAGCCCGACCCGACATGGCCAGCCGGTACCAGCGTGTTGCCGGCATATTCGCCGAGCACCAGCGCCGAGACCGCCGCCTTGTCGACCGTGGAGGGGATGAAGCCCGCGATCACGAAGCTGTCGGTCAGGCTCGACTTCAGCTTGAGCCATGTCTTGACGCGTCCCGACTGGTAAGGCGACGACGCCATCTTGGAGACGATGCCCTCGAGGCCGAGACGGCTGGCATGACGGAAGACGGCGTCGCCATCGCCCTCGATATGGTCGCTGTAGCGCAGGCGACTCGTGCTGCCGTCGGCTGCCATGACCCGAGCCAGCGCCGCCTTGCGTTCGCCGAGCGGCGAGGCGCGGAGATCGAAGCCGTCGAGATAGAGGAGGTCGAAGGCGTAGAACACCATGTCGCCGCGGCCGGTCTTCAGCGCATCGACCAGGGCGGTGAAGCTCGCGACGCCGGTGTCCGCATGCACCACCGCTTCACCGTCGATGATGGCGACCTTCACCGGCAGGTCGGCGAGCGCATGCGCCAGGGCGGGGAACCGTTCCGTCCAGTCGAGTCCCTGGCGGCTGAACAGCCTGACGCGGCCGTTCTCAAGATGCGCCTGCAAGCGATAGCCGTCGTGCTTGATCTCGTGCAGCCAGCCGCGACCCTGGGGCGCTTTGTCGATGGGCGACGGCAGGCTCGGCTCGATGTAGCCCGGCAGAGCTCCGGCCTTCGCCTTGGTGAGTGTCGCGGGATCAACGGCGGGCTTGCGGCGGCGGCGCTTCTTCGCCGGCTGCGTGATCTCGCCCTGGCCCGATGTCCAGACACGATCCTGGTCGCGGGCAATCGCCTCCATGGTGCGGCCGGTCGCGGCCGAGTTCGGCTTGTCGACGAGTATGTCCGGGGCATCGGCCGGGCGTGCCGCCGCGTCGTCGGACTTGAACAGCAGCCAGGCCTCCTGCTTCTCGCGCGGCTTTGGCGCCATGCGCACGAGATGCCACTGGCCCTTGAGCTTCTGGCCATCGAGCTGGAACTTGAGATGGCCCTTGCGATAGCCGAAGGCGGGATCGAAGTCGGGAGTCCAGGTGCCGCGATCCCAGATCATCACCGTGCCGCTGCCGTACTGACCCGGCGGGATGACGCCCTCGAAGCCGGCGTACTCCAGCGGATGATCCTCGACATGTACGGCGAGGCGCTTCTTGCCGGCGATCAGGCTCGGGCCTTCCGGCACCGCCCAGCTCTTCATCGCGCCGTCAAGCTCGAGGCGAAAATCGTAGTGCAGGCGCCGCGCGGCGTGCTTCTGGATGACGTAGCTGTTGCCCGCTGTCCTGGCGCCGGGACGGGCGGGCGGCTCCGGCGTCTTCGAGAAGTCGCGCTTGGCGTTGTAGGTGTCCAGCGATTTGGCCACGGTGGCAGCGTAGGGGAACCTCGATACGGATGCCACCCTGTGTGAATTGAAGCACCGCTGCTCTGGGCAGCGAACTCTTGCCTGGTCCCGTTGGCCAAGTTGGACTAGACGAGAAGGCACAGGAGAGCATGCGCATGAAGGAACTGGCCGGGAAGACCGCGTTCGTTACGGGCGCCGCGTCTGGAATTGGATTGGGGATCGCCACCGCCTTGGCCCAGGCGGGAGTGAAGGTGATGCTTTGCGATATCGAGGAAAAGGCCTTGTCGACTGCGCTCGAGCAGCTGAGGCTCACCAATGTCGACGTCGAGGGGGTGAAGGCGGATGTTTCGCTCAAAGTCGAACTCAGGTCGGCGGCGGAAGCCACGATAGCCCGCTATGGCAAGGTGCATATCCTCGTCAACAACGCCGGCGTGGGCGGTGGTGGACCCTACGGCACTTGGACTGAAGCCGCGTGGGACTGGACGCTGGGCGTCAACCTGATGGCTGTCATCTGGGGTATCGAGATGTTCGGGCCGCTGATCGAGCAGCATGGCGATGGAGGACACATCGTCTCCACGGCCTCGATCGCTGGTCTCATTTCATCGGGGAGCATCCCCTACAACGTTTCCAAGTATGGCGTTGTCGCGCTGTCCGAGGGCTTGCGGGGCGAGCTCGCACCGCGTGGAATCGGCGTGTCGGTACTGTGCCCGGGTTTCATTCGCACTCAAATCTTGAATTCGGCGCGCAACATCCCCAAGCGCTTCGAAGGCGCGGTCGGCCGAATGCCGACGTCCGGTCCCCTTGCGGAACGGGTGAAACAGGTTCGCGACCGCGTTTCCCAGGGCATTGATCCCACCTATGTCGGCGAACTCGTCCGCGAGGGCATCGAGAACGATTGGCCGTACATCTTCACGGACGCCGAATTCGAGCCGTACATCGAAGCGCGTTTCGCTGCGATCAAGAAAGGTTTCGACCAAATCCGCGGGCGCAGGCCGAAGCATTGAGGAGACCTCCAGCGCGCGCCACTCATAGGCGCTCATGCTCTTCTGGACCGCGGGCGTCCCGCCTGCTCATGCGTCCTTGCCGTCATCCCGCGCTCGGGACGACGGAATGAACCATGAGCGGGCGGGACGCGGTCCGGAAGAGCATGAGCGCCACGGCCGGCGGAGATTACTTCGCCTTAAGTGGCGCGCCCCCAGCGCGTCTTCATAGGAGCGCCGTCCCCAGGGGACGCTTCAACCATGTCCGCTGGCTTGATGCGATCGGCGGAGGCGTGCCAGCATCAAGCGAGCATTTTGCCCCGACCAGCTTGCCCCGGAGGCGTCTCATGTGCCGCAACATCAAGAACCTCTACAATTTCGAGCCGCCTGCGACGGAGGAGGAGATTCACGCCTCGTCGCTGCAGTTCGTGCGCAAGCTAAGCGGCTTCAATCGGCCCTCCAGGGCCAACGAGGAGGCGTTCAACCGCGCAGTGGAAGCGGTATCGCGCGCCGCGCGCGAGCTGATCGACTCGCTGACGACGACGGCACCGCCGCGCGACCGCGAGGTTGAGGCCGAGAAAGCGCGCACCCGCTCTGCCTTGCGCTTTGGTCGGCCGGCCGATGGCACCGCCTAGCGCGAGTGAGGTCGGCATCGGCGTCGACGCAGGGCGCCGCGTCTCGGGCCTGCTGCAGATGCCGCCGCACGCGCGCTGTTGCTACGTGCTGGCGCACGGCGCCGGCGCGGGCATGACGCATACCTTCATGGCGAACGTCGCAATGGAGCTCGCCGAGCGTGGCATCGCCACTCTTCGCTATCAGTTCCCGTACATGGAGCAGGGTGGCAAGCGGCCCGATCCGCCGGCGCTGGCGCAGGCCACGGTGCGCGCCGCCGTGGCGGCGGCTGGCCGGCTGGCGCCCGACCTGCCGCTGATCGCCGGCGGCAAGTCGTTCGGTGGCCGCATGACCTCGCAGGCGCAGGCGGCACAACCACTCGCCAATGTCCGTGGCCTCGCCTTCCTCGGCTTCCCCTTGCATCCCGCCAAGCGCCCGTCGGACGGCCGCGCCAGCCATCTCGCCGAGGTGCGCATCCCGATGCTCTTCCTGCAAGGCACGCGAGATGCGCTGGCCGACCTCGCGATGCTGCGTCCGGTGGTCGCTGCTCTTGGTGCGCGCGCGACGCTGCACCTCGTCGACGACGCGGACCATTCCTTCCACGTCCCGGCCCGCACCGGCCGCAAGGACGTCGACGTCCTGCGCGAGATGCTCGACGTGCTGGCCGCGTGGGCGAAGGGATTGTGAAGGCATCATCCTCCCCGGCTTCGCTGGGGAGGTGTCGCGTCATACGCGATGGAGGGGTCATGAATCTCATGGCTGGGAGCGCCAACCATAGGCGCTAACTCTGCCAAGAGAGCACGTAATGCGCTGGGAGCGCGCCACTCCGATGGCGCTCTTCTTGTTGCTTGCTCATGCCATGAGCGCCATCGGAGTGGCGCGCTCCCAGCCATACCCCTCCGCCCCGTAAGACGGGGGCGAACGGCTCATCCCGAACGCAGGGAGGGATCCTTTCTTTCCTGCTGCAAGCGCATGCGGCAGAGGGCGATCGCCTTCTGCGCGGTGCTGGCGTGTCGCGACGAGGGCTCGAGCTCGAGGAATCGTTCCCAGATCGCGAGCGCCTCGGCGCAGCGGTCGAGCTTGGTGAGCAGCAGGGCCAGATTGAAGTGGGCGTCGGCGTAGTCGGGCTGGGCCTGCACGGCGCGGCGATACTCGGCGACGGCGAGGTCGGTCTGCGTCTCGTCTTCCGCCGCCAGGGCGAGATTGTACCAGGCCTCGGCGAAGGCGGGGTCGCGGGCCACTGCAATCTGCCAAGCGATCTTCGCTTCGGGCGCACGGCCCTGCGACTGGAACACGTTGCCGAGATTGAAGGGCAGCACCGGGTCGGCGGCGTCGGCGCGCATCGCCGTCGTGTAAAGGCTTTCGGCGGCGGCGAGGTCGCCGCGCTCTGTGGCCTCCTCCGCCTCGACCAGCAGCTCGTCGAGGCTGCGCGCCGTCTGCTCCAGGCGCATGGTGAGCTGGCCACTCAGCTCGGCAAGCTGGTCACCGATCTCGCGCACCAGCGCGCCCGACGGACCTTCGGTCAGTCGCGCCTCGGCAAGATGGCTGCCGCGCCGGCGCAGCGCGACCGCCGCGATGAGCACGTCGCCCAGGGCGACGCCGCGCTTCAGGAGGCGCGCGGCCTCGCGTGCTGCCACGAGGTCGCGGTAAGCGAAGCGTTCGTCGACCGGCTCCAGCACGTCGAACAGCACCAGGCATGACAGCAGGTTAGGCGAGAGCCCGGCCAGGCGCTCGACCTCGGTGCGCCCCATCCCGCGCTCGATCTCCGGCGGTGGCTCGAGCAGGCCGAGATGGCGGCGCAGCACGTTCTCGCTGATCAGCGCTGCGGTCGCCGGCAATCCCGGCGGCAGCTTCACCCGGCCGTCATCGAGCGCGTGCGCGACCGCCGAATGCCCGAAAGCCACAATCGTCACACGATTTGAGGGCCGGGTCGCGAGCCGGCCGCCGCGGCTGCGCACCAGTTGCTCGAGGCGGCGGCGCGTCAGGCCCTGAATGCGGCCGACGAGGTGGAGTGTCTGTCCGGCGAGAGGCAACCTGGCCTCCCGCCGTCAGCGGGCGGCCTTGCGCGCCTTGGGCTTGCGCGCCGGCTCGGCGGCCGCAGTCGGCGCCTCGGCTGCCTTCTTGCTCGGGGCGCGCGGCCGGCGGATTGCGCCGGTTTCCGCACCTTCCGCCTCGAGGCTGCGCTTCAGCGCATCCATGATGTTGACGACATTGGCTGGCGCCTCGGCTTCGGGCACCGCGAAAGCCTGGCCGGCTTGCTTGGCACGCAGCATGCCGATGACGGCTTCCTCGTAGCGGTCGGTGAACTTGTCGGGCTCGAAGTGTCCCGACTTTCGGCCGATGATTTCCTGGGCGATGTCGAGCATCTCGGCAGGCAGCTTCACGTCGGTGATGTCGGCAAAGTATTCGCCGTCCTGCCGGACCTCGTAGGGATAGCGCAGCGTCGTCGCCAGCATGCCCCGGCCGCGCGGCTCGAGCATCAGCATGCGCTCGCGCCGGTTCAGCACGACCCGGCCGATGCCGACCATCTCCTTGCGGATCATGGCGTCGCGAATGACGGCGAATGCCTCCTCGGCGACCTTGTCGTCGGGCGCGAGATAGTAGGGGCTGTCGAGGTAAATCTGGTCGACCTCCGCCTGCGGCACGAATGTCTCGATCTCGATGGTCTTGGTGCTCTCGATCTTCAATGCCTCGAGGTCGGTGTCCTCGACGAGGACGTACTGTCCCTTGCTGACCTGATAGCCCTTGACGCGGTCGGCCGTGTCGACCGGCTCGCCGCTCACCGAATCGACGAGATTCTGCTTCAGCCGGTTGCCCGTCTTGCGGTTCAAGGTGTTGAACGACACGCGCTCCGACGTCGACGTGGCATTGTAGAGCGCCACCGCGCAGGAAACGAGCGACAGCTTGAGGTAGCCCTTCCACGTGGACCGCGGCATCGAAATACTCCCGAACAGAAGGCCGTGCGCATTTTAGGGGAGCGGCGGTCGCAGGTCCAACGGCCGGCCTGCACGGTTCTGTAACCATTGTATCCGAGGTCCGGTTGCCGCCACGGACGGGGAAACCGCACCCAAAGCCGATTTTCTCTATAGAGGGCCCGCATGCCCAACCGCAGGAGCTAGACCGAATGCAGGCGCTAAGCCAGATCCGTCAGATCGACTACACCGTCATTTTTGCCCGTGACCTGAACGCGATGCGGCAGTTCTACGAGCAGGTCATGGAATTTCCGTTGTTGCGCGTCCTGAGCGAGCGCTGGATCGAGTATCGGGTCGGAGCGACGACGCTCGCGCTCACCGTCCACGGCGGTCGCTTCGACGATCCGCCGCCGGCAAAGGGCGTGCTTTCTCTGCAGCTTGCATTTCGCGTGCCGCCACAGGCGGTCGCCGATTGCGCAGCGGCGCTCGAGGCAAAGGGCGTCGCGCTCGTCTCGCCCCTGACTGACCATCCCTGGGGGCATCGCACGATCTTCTTCCGCGATCCCGACGGCAATGTGCTGGAGATCTACGCCGAGATTTGAGCCTGCGGTGCGGACCTACCTGAGCGATCGCAAGGGCCGCGCGAAGCTGAGTTCGTGGCCGTCGGGATCGGTGAGGTGAAAGTATCGTTCGCCCCACTCGGCATCGCGCGGTGTCGTCGAAGGCTGCAACCCACCCGCCAGCGCGCGCCGGTACAGGGTATCGACGTCGGCGACATGGAAGATGATGCGTCCCCACCACGACCAGGTCTTGTCCGCGGGCTGGGCGATCAGGTTGAGATAGCCAGGGCCGGCGCGAAGGCTGGTGAAAGAGGCAAATTCACCGCCGTGCACGATCTCGAACCCCAGGGAGAGGTAGAACCCGACGGCCCGTCGCATGTCGTGCGTGCCGAGGGTGACTGCGCTAATCGCGTCGATCATGCCGGCACCTTACCGCAAAGCCGGTGACCTGAACCGGAGCCAGTCTGATTTTCGCATCAGAACATGCCGTCGTCGCGAAGCCGGTGCTTCCTCTTGGGACGCTCCCAGACGACACCGGGATACCCCTTGAGCGGTACGAGCTTTCCACCTGTGTAGGTCCAGTCCTGAAGCTCGGAGATGCCAACATGGTAGAGGGGGTGTCGGCCGGTACGGCCATGGAACAGCGCGCGCGGGATGTTCACCATGTGCGGCGAGCAGTTGCGCTCATAAAAGAGCGGCGTGCCGCAGCGACCGCAGAAGCTGCGCGACGTGCCGGTGGCCTGGTCGTCGAAACGCACGATCTTGCGGGCGCCTTTGGTCACCCGGAAGCGTTTGCGCCAGCTGCCGACATAGGTTGCGTAGGCGGCGCCGTGGGCACGTCGGCTCGCCGCGGAATGGTCGTGCCAGGCCCAGCGGGCCGGGAAGTCGATCTGGAGATGGACGGCGCCGCACAGGCATTCGCCCGCTACCCGACCAGGTTCCTCCACCAGTCGCCTCAGGTTTGCGGCAATGCCGGGTTCCTGAAGCCTGCTTCCTCTTCGTGCAGTCGTGTGTCCAGACATGGAACGGCACGATACCTCGCGTCGAAACGTGCGTCGAACGCGTCTCCACCGAAGCATGTGCACTCGCGAGCTGGTGGGCCGAAGGGACGGGCCGAGGATGCTTGGGCCTTGTGCAGGAGGACTATCCGGAGGCGGCCGGCGCGACTAGACTCGCGCTGCAGGCCGAGGGGAAAACCATGAGGACACATGTCCGTTGCGGCACTCTGTTCAGCGCCGGCGATCGGGAGGCAAGGCCCGGGCAGACCATGGTGTACGACGAGAGTGGCGTCCTGGAGTTCGTCGGTCCGGCGGACCGGGCGCCCAGGGCGATCCCGGGCGAGCCGGTGCTGGACTATTCCCGGCAATTCGTCATGCCGGGCCTGATCGATATCCACGTGCATCTGGCCTACGGTAACGCCAAGAGCGAGGAGGACATCGATCTCTACAGCCCGCTCGAGTTTCGCGCGCTGCGCGGCCTGTTCTTCGCCCAGAAGCTCCTGGCGGCCGGCTATACGGCGCTCTGCTCGCCGGGCGATGCCGGCCAGGTCAGCCTGTCGATTCGCAATGCGATCCGGGCCGGCCTGTTCGAGGGGCCGCGAATCACCGCCGCCGGACCTTACATCACGGCGCGCCAGAGCCTGACCGACTGGTATCCGACCTGGATCGGCGCTCCGTCGACCTCGATCGGCAGGCTGGTTACCAACCGTGACGAGGCGATCGAGGAAATCCGCGTCCAGGCCAAGAACGGTGTCGACTGCGTGAAGATCGCGCTCGACGGCATCCAGCGCCGGCCCGACGGATCCCTGATTGCCGCCTTCACCGAGGAAGAGACTGGCGCGATGGTGCGCGAGATCCAGCGACTCGGCCGCAAGGCGGTGGTCCACGCGATCGGCCGCGAGGCGGTTCTGTATGCCGCGCGCGCCGGCGTCGATCTGATCTTCCATGCCTTCGAGCTTGACGATGAATGCATCGACGCGGTGCTGAAGGGTGGCTCGGCGATCGCGCCCACGTTCACCTTCCAGCGCAACATCATCGAGTTCACCCAGTCGCACGAACCCGCCGCGGTCAACGGCCGGGTCGGCCATGTACAGCGCCAGTACGAGCGCGCCGTCCGCAACCTCGCGAGGGCCCGCGAGGCCGGTGTGCCGATGATGGCCGGTACCGATTCGGGCTTCGCGGTGACGCCCTACGGCGAATGGCATGCCCGCGAGCTCGAGATCTTCGTGAACGACCTGGGCTTCACGCCGGCCGAGGCGCTGTGCGTTGCGACCCGTACCAACGCGCGCTTCCTCGCCGATGGCGAGCGGATTGGCAGCCTCGAACCTGGCCGCATCGCCGACTTCATCGCGCTCGACGGCTCTCCGCTCGAGGACATCGCCATCCTGCTCGACAAGAGCCGGATCCACGCCGTGCACGTCGGCGGCAGGCGCATGGCGCTTCCGGCGCGCGACTACAATCCGCGCGAGGTCACCGATGCGGCCATGACCAACTGGAGTGACGTCTACACCCAGGCGCGCGTCGCCGAGCTCGGGCGTGACAAGCCGTTGCGCAGGGCGGCGGAGTAGTATCATCCCCGACCCAATGAGAGAGGAGATGCCGGTGCTGCCCTTGATTCTCTCGTCCGACTCGCACGTGTTCGAGCCGCCCGACCTGTGGCAGAAGCGCATCGATGCGGCGTTCCGCGATCGCGCGCCGCGTATCCAGCGGATCGACGACGCCGACCAGATCGTCGTCGAAGCCGATCAGGTCCTCTCCGGTATCGGTCTCATCTCGAATGCCGGCGCGCGCTTCGAGGCGCCCGAGACCATTTCCGCCGACGGGCGATTCGAGGACGTGCTGCGTGGAGGTTATGATCCCCGGCAGCATCTCGAGGACATGGCGCTCGACGGGGTCGCCGGCGAGGTCCTCTACCCCTCGCAAGGGCTCTTCTACTTCAGGCTGGCGGACTCGCAGCTGATGTCCGCCATCTTTCGCGCTTACAACGATTGGCTCGCCGAGTTCTGCCGCACCGATCCTGCCCGGCTGAAGGGCATCGCCATGATCAACCTGGACGATGTCCGCGACGGGGTCGGGGAGCTGGAGCGCGCCGCCCGTCTCGGGCTGTCGGGCGCCATGATCACCGAGTATCCGTTGGAGCACCGGCGCTACGACCAGTCCGAGTACGAACCGTTCTGGGCTGCCGCCGCGGCGCTCGGCCTGCCGATCAGCCTGCACACGGCCACGCGGCGGCAGGGCAAGATTCGCGGAGCCGGCGAGAAGACGCTGCGCGACGCCAGCAGCCGTTCGACGAAGGCGTTCTATCCGGCGCTGTCGATGTGCGACATGATCTTCTCCGGCGTGTTCGAGCGTCATCCGCGCCTCACGCTGGCCATCGTCGAGTTCGAGCTGGCATGGGTGCCGCACGTGCTCTCTTCCATGGACTATACGTATCGCGAGCGTCACGGCGAGGCGATCTACCGGTTCAAGGATGGCATGGTTCCGAGCGATTTCTTTCACCGCAACGTCGTGCTGAGCTTCCAGGAGGATGCCGTCGGTGTTCGACTGCGCGACCTCATCGGCGTCGACAACATGATGTGGGGCTCGGACTATCCGCACAGCGAATCGACGTTCCCCGAATCGCAGAGGATCCTGGCGGAGATCCTGGCCGGCGTGCCGGCCGAAGAGCAGGCCAAGATCGCCGGCGGCAACACGGCCCGCGTGTACGGGTTCGATGTGGGGAAGGCGGGTCGGTCCTGAGTCATCTTCCTCCCCCCTCATCGCAGGGCATTCGCATATGGCAAAAATTTCGTCATCCCGACCGAAGCCGAGCATAGCGAGGCGCAGTGGAGGGACCTTTCTTTTGCAGCATCAGTAAGAAAGGTCTCTCGACTGCGCCGCCCTTCGGGCCGCTCCGCTCGGGATGACGGAGTATTTTGCCATATGCGAATGCCCTGCCCGTCGTCGGGGGAGGTGCCCTGTCATACGGGCCTTCGCCGCGCCGAAGCGGCGAAGGCCGCGCGGGCAGGGCGGAGGGGGGAAGGCCTCAGACGAGATCCTTCTGATTCCGACGTCGGACTTGGAGCAATCCGGACTGGGGCTCTCCCCCTCCGGCCAATGGCGCTGTAAACAGCGCCTACACGGGCCACCTCCCCCGATTACGAGGGAGGAACATGAATGATGGATTCTGGTCGCCGCGCCCTCGCGCCAAGCGGCGTTCACCACGAGTTGCGCAGCTCGCGGAGCTTCAGGAACACCGTGCGCTGATCTGGCTTCTCGGGCAAATCGGGGAATGATTCGCGCAACTTGGCGATCACCGTGGGGCTGGTCAGCCGGAAGAACGTGTTGACCTCGCCTTCGACCTCGAGCGTCGACACGTATGCATTGTTGGGGTCCTGGCCCTCGAGCTTGTCGAGCAGCTTGCGGGCACTCGCATTGTCGGGCTCGCGATTGAGGGTGAAGCGCAGATTGTTCTCGATGTAGTCGTGGCCCGGATAGATCAATGTCGAGTTCGGCAGCTTGGCGAGCTGCCCGTCGAATGTCTTGTACAGTTCGTTAGGATGGCCGCCGTTGTGGCAGTTTCCGGCGCCGGCATTGAACAGCGTATCGCCGCAGAACAGGGCCGGCTGGTCGGTATGCGACAACAGGCAGATATGGCACATGGTATGGCCCGGCGTGTCCAGCGCCTCGAGTTCGACCGTCTTGCCTACCTTGACGACGTCGCCCGCGCTCAGGCCGCGCGCCATGTTGGGGATCTTGTCCTTGGCATTCTTGTGAGCCAGGATTTTCGCGCCGGTCTTGCGGGCCAGCGCCTCGTTGCCGCCCGTATGGTCGCCGTGCTCGTGGGTGTTCAGGATCTGGGTGATCGTCCAGCCTTCGTCCTTGGCGGCCTTCAGGCACTTCTCATGATCCAGGGGATCTATGGCCAGGGCCTCGCCGGTTTCGCCGCAGGCGATGAGATAGTTGAAGTTGCGGTAGGCGTTGGCGGTCCAGATCTGTTTGACTATCACGGCATCGTCTCCGTCAGTGTCGTCCGACAATGATGACAGCGCTGGTCTGTCGGCGGGTCCGGCAGGGGCTGCAAGAGTACGAAGCTACAGCAGATGCCTGGTCACGACACCATCCAGCGAATGAGCACGCTGAACGTCAGCATCGCCAAGGCCTGGGTGACGGACAGCAGCCACTCATCATGCCAACGGCGTACACAATTGCGGCCCGCGTGCGACATGCGCACCTCCGATCATGCTTCGACGATCTGATGCAAAGAGCTACGCAACTTGAGCAGAGCAGAGGCCGACGGGGAACGCAAGATCTCGTCGTGCTTGTGATGTGGCATGGAATAATTTTCTTTCTGGATGGAGGTCGGGAGACTAGCCTTTCCCCGGGAGGAGCAGGATGCCGAACCAGAGGGTAGGGAGTAATGATCACCAGGCTGCGGCCCTCGAGCTCGATTCGTCGAGCGCCGATCGGATCGCGCGCACGACGTGCTACATGTGCGCCTGCCGCTGCGGCATCAAGGTTCACCTGAAGGACGGCCATATCCGTTACATCGAGGGCAATCGCGACCATCCGGTGAACAAGGGGGTGCTCTGCGCCAAGGGTTCCGCCGGGATCATGTCTCACTACTCGCCGGCGCGGCTGCGCAAGCCCTTGCGCCGGGTCGGCCCGCGCGGCAGCGGTGAGTACCAGGAGATCGAATGGGACGAGGCGATGGCGGTCGCGACCGAGTGGCTCGGCGCGATCCGGCGTAGCGATCCACGCAAGCTCGCATTCTTCACCGGCCGAGATCAGAGCCAGGCCTTGACCGGATGGTGGGCGAGCCAGTTCGGCACGCCCAACCACGCCGCACACGGCGGCTTCTGCTCCGTCAACATGGCCGCCGCGGGGCTCTACACCATCGGCGGATCGTTCTGGGAGTTCGGTGAGCCCGACTGGGAGAACACCCGCTATTTCCTGATGTTCGGGGTTGCCGAAGACCACGATTCCAATCCGATCAAGATCGGCCTCGGCAAGCTCAAGAGCCGCGGCGCCGCCAAGTTCGTCTCTGTCAACCCGATCCGCACCGGCTATTCGGCGATCGCCGACGAATGGATCGGCATACGGCCGGGCACCGATGGCCTTTTCATCCTGGCGCTGATCCAGGAGCTTTTGCGTGCCGGCAAGATCGACGAGGAATATCTGTGTCGATACACCAACGCGCCCTGGCTGGTGATCCAGGACGAAGGCGCCGCCGATCACGGGCTCTTTGCGCGCGACGCCGCGGGCCAGCCCCTGGTGTTCGACGCCGTGACCCAGACCGTCACCGGCGCCCATCGGGTCGACGCCAGGCCGCAGCTCGCCGGAAAAGTTTCGCTGGCCGACGGGCGCTCGGCCGTGCCGGCCTTCCATTTGGTCGCCCGACGCTGCCTCGAGCCGCAATACTCCGCCGATGCCGTCGCGGCTGAGACCGGCATCGGCGCCGATGTCATCCGGCGGATCGCCGCCGAGCTGGCGCACGCCGCCTTCGAGCAGACCGTCGTGATCGACCAGCCGTGGACCGACTGGGCCGGTCGCCGCCACGACAGGATGATCGGACGGCCGGTGTCGATGCATGCCATGCGCGGCATCTCGGCCCATTCCAACGGCTTCCACACCTGCCGCGCCATCCACGTCCTGCAGATGCTGCTGGGCGCCGTCGATTCGCCAGGCAGCTTCCGCTACAAGCCGCCGTTCCCTCGGCCCACGCCGCCCGCCGTGAAGCCGACCGGCAGTCCTGCCCAGGTCCAGCCCGGGAAACCGATGCCCGGGCCACCGCTCGGCTTTCCGACGTCGCCGCAGGATCTCCTGGTCGAGGCCGACGGCACGCCTCGACGGCTCGACAAGGCCTTCTCGTGGGAATCGCCGCTGGCCGCTCACGGCGTGATGCACCAGGTCATCCGCAACGCCTGGGCCGGCGATCCGCACAAGATCGATACGCTCTTCATGTTCATGGCGAACATGAGCTGGAACTCGTCGATGAATACGGCGGGTACCATCGACATGCTGACGGACAAGGATCCCGAGACCGGCGACTACAGGATCCCGCGCATCATCTATTCCGACGCCTACGCCAGCGAGATGGTGGCCTACGCCGACCTCGTCCTGCCCGACACGACCTATCTCGAGCGCTGGGACTGCATCTCGCTGCTCGACCGTCCGATCTGTGATGCCGATGGTGTCGCCGACTCGATCCGCCAGCCGGTGATCGCGCCCGATCGCGACGTGCGCCCCTTCCAGGACGTCCTGATCGACCTGGGCGCGCGTCTCGGTCTGCCCGGTCTCGTGAAAGAGGACGGCAGCCCGCGCTATCCCGGCGGCTATCCCGACTATCTCGTCCATCATGAGCGCAAGCCCGGAGTCGGCAGCCTGGCCGGTTGGCGCGGCGCGGCTGGCGACAAGCAGGGCGTCGGCGCCGTCAACGAGGGGCAGCTCGACGCCTATGTCGCCAACTCGTGTTTCTGGCGGCACGAGATCCCGGCGGAAGCCCGCTACTTCAAGCATGCCAATCGCGCCTATCTCGACTGGGCAGTGGGCATGGGCCTGATCGACAAGCCCGACCCCATCGTGCTGCAGCTCTACGGCGAGGTCCTGCAGAAGTTCCGTCTGGCCGCAGACGGCCACGGCGAGGTGCAGCCACCCGATCAGCATCGCGAACGGGTCAGGACCTACTTCGATCCACTGCCGCTCTGGTACATGCCATTCGAGGAGGCCAGTGTCGCGCGCGATGCCTTCCCGCTGCACGCCATCACGCAGCGGCCGATGGCGATGTATCATTCCTGGGGATCGCAGAACGCCTGGCTGCGCCAGATCCATGGCGAGAACCGACTTCACATCCATCGCGCGACGGCGGCCAGGCTCGGCATCGCCGACGACGACTGGGTCGCGGTGACCAGCCATCACGGACGCATAAAGGTCCAGGCCAAGCTGATGGACGGCGTCAACCCGAACACGGTGTGGACGTGGAACGCCATCGGCAAGCGCTCCGGCGCCTGGAACCTGGCGCCAAAGGCGGGCGAGTCGCAGCGCGGGTTCCTGCTCAATCACGTCATCTCCGAGCTGCTGCCCGTGCGCGGCGACGGCTATCGCTACGGCAACAGCGATCCGGTTACCGGGCAGGCGGCCTGGTACGACCTCCGCGTCAAGGTCGAGAAGATTGCTGCGGGAGAGAGCGTGAGCGAACCCCAGTTCGCGACCTTGCCGGTGCCGCCCCATCTGCCCGAGCGTCCGAGCGTGTTGCGCTACGGCGCCGGTTTCCGGGCGCCCGCCCACGGAGACGTCGAGTGACCAGTCTGCCTGCACAGCCTTCGTCCAAGCGCCTGGGCCTGGTCATCGATCTCGACATCTGCGTCGGCTGTCATGCCTGCGCGGTGAACTGCAAGGAGTGGAACAGCGGCGGTGTCGCCGCGCCGCTGACGGACCTGGCGCCGTACGGCGCCGATCCCGACGGTGTCTGGTTCAATCGCGTGCACACCTTCGAGGTCGGGGAGGGTGCGGCCGGCCGCACCGTGCATTTCCCGCGCTCGTGCCTGCATTGCGCCGAGCCGGCGTGCGTGACGGTGTGCCCGACCGGCGCTTCCTACAAGCGCGCCGAGGACGGCATCGTCCTGGTCAACGAGGATCTTTGCATCGGCTGCAAGCTCTGCTCGTGGGCCTGTCCCTACGGCGCCCGCGAGTTCGACGAAGACGCCGGCGTGATGAAGAAGTGCACGCTCTGCATCGATCGGATCTACAACATCACGTTCGATCCGGCCGACCGCGTGCCGGCCTGTGTCGCCACCTGTCCGGCGTCGGCGCGCCATTTCGGCGACCTCGGCGATCCGGATTCCGCGGTCTCCAAGCTGGTCGCCGAGCGCGAAGGCTTCGATCTGATGGCGGAGCTGGGCTATGCGCCCACCAACAAGTACCTGCCGCCACGTCCGCGCCGGCAGAGCGTCGGCTGCACCGGCGCGCCGGCCCAGCTGATGCCCGCAACGCCGGCCCAGGCCGGCGGTCTGCTGGGATGGCTCGACCGGCTGCTGTCGCAATGAAGAACAACCAATCGGATCTCGTGGAGACGCCGTGCATCCTTCGCTTTCGGTGATCCTGTTCACCACGGCCTCTGGCGCCGGCTACGGGCTCCTGGCCTTGCTCGGCGTGCTGGCGCCCTTTGGCGTGCTGCCCGCCGATCGGATGTTCGGTCTGGTGGCGTTGGCCCTGGCGCTGGGCGCGATCACGGCGGGCCTCGTGTCGTCGGTCTTTCATCTCGGGCAGCACCAGCGCGCCTGGCGGGCCTTCTCGCAATGGCGCTCGTCGTGGCTGTCGCGCGAGGGCGTCGCCGCCGTCGCGACCTACCTGCCTGCCGGACTGTTCGGCATCGGCTGGGTGTTCCTCGGCGTCGTCGTGAAGGCGGCGGGCCTGCTGTCGGCGCTCGGCGCCATCGCCACGGTCTTCTGCACGGCGATGATCTACCGGTCGCTGAAGCCGGTTCCGCGCTGGCACAACCGATGGGTCGTGCCGAACTACCTGGCTCTTGCCCTCATGAGCGGCACGCTTTGGCTCATGCTGGTGCTGGAGATCTTCGGCCCGCGGCCGGAGCTGTACGCGCTGACGCCGGCCGTGGTCGTGCTCGCCGCCTCTCTGAAGCTGGCCTACTGGCACTTCATCGACGGCGCCCCGGCCACCAGCACCGCCGGCAGCGCGACCGGCCTCGGTTCCATCGGCACGGTGCGCCTGTTCGAGGCACCGCACACGTCCGAGAACTACCTGCTGAAGGAGATGGGCTTCAGGATTGCCCGCAAGCATGCCGCCAAGCTGCGGAGGATCGCAGTGGCGCTGGGCTTCGGCCTGCCATTTGTCTTGTCGTTCGTTCCCTTCTTTGCCACGGGCTGGCCGGCCATCGCGACGGCCTTCGTGGCCGCAGTTCTGGGAACCGTCGGCGTCTTTGTCGAGCGCTGGCTGTTCTTCGCCGAGGCGCAGCATGCCGTGACCCTGTTCTACGGCAGGCAAGCGGTTTGAGTTTCGGCGCGTAAGGTTGGTGGCAATCCGAGCGTCTCAATGGATTGGCGCCGAGGGCCAGCTTGTGGAGGCAGAAAGAGCCTCAACCTTGCGTAGCCCCTGCGGCCTTGCCGTAGAGCCATGGATGCACGATGGTGTCGTGCGAACCGGAATGCTTGGCGGAGTAGGGCGCCCGGCAAGGGGCGCGGGCAGTTCGCCGCTGCATAAGGGGTGGCATGCATGGGGGCGAGCATTTCATGGCAGATGGAATCAACGTCCAACTGAAAGAAGCCTTGGACGAGTGGCTGAAGCAGATCCACGACCAGCTGGCCGCGCCACCGGTACCTGCGCGGCAACCGGCGTCGAAGGGGTGGACGTCTGCGAAACCGACCTCGTCCGACTATCCGATGGACTCGCTGGGCCGTCTGGATGAGCTCATCAAGGCGCTGAACGACGCGTCCCTCGTCCAGGAGAGTGCCCGTAACGTCGGCCGACTTGCCCTCCAGATGCGGAAATGCAAGAGCATCGTCAAGGATCTGGAGATCACCCACAAGTTCAGCTCGATAAGGCTCGTCCGGGTGGGCAAGAACGCCCTGGAATTCAGCCGCATCCGTGAATGCATAGAGCTGGCCAGCAACTACTACGAGCGCTTGGCATACTACCAGACGCGCGAAGGCAAGGATTTCCTGAGGGGAGTCACCTCGGTAGGGCAGGACCTCGACAAGGGCGGCGATGTTGCCGTCCGGGATCACCACTTCGACGAACGGATCGACCCGTTGGCCGTTCTGCGATGGTGGGACTTCGGGAAGGCATTTGTTTCTTTTGCCCAAAAGAGGCTAAAGGAGAAGGCTGATCCTCTCGATCATGTCGTCGACTTTCTGATCAGCAGGACGCAGCTCGGCAGCGCGCAACTGATCAACAACTACCTTTACGGCTACTCCGAAGCGAGGCAGGCGCGACTGCACGCGACGGAGCCGGTCGGCGACCTGTTGAATGTCCAGGTCCTTACCCATGTTCCAGGCGACGACAGGTTCTCGACCAAGGGCCCGCCGCGCATGTGGACGTACCAGGTCAAGGTTCCGCACAAAACCTCGGACAACGCCCCCGCCGGTTGGGTCTGGTCGGCGGAGGCCTGGTCCGAGGCGGCGTTCAGCCTTCCCATCCTGCGTGTCATCCACACGGTGCGCGTTCCCTCCGAGCGCGCTGTCTCTCATGACTTCTCGCGAGGCACGCTCTACGCAATGAAGGGGGTGACGGCAATGCGCTGTTATCCGTCGACGAAGTTTCACAGCGCGTTGTTCGAGGGTCATGAGACATCCGCCGCCGGCATGCTGGTGGCCGACGATGGCCGCGTCGTCGCCATCGACAATCGCAGCGGACACTACCAGCCGGGCTATCAGCAGCTCCAGACGGCAGTGCAGTTTCTCGAATCGAATCTGCTTTTCGAGCCCGGGGCCTTCGTATCGGTGTACGTCACCGATCACGATGCATTGTACTTCGAGCCTGCCGATTTCCTCCACGCCGCTCGTCGGCAGATGAACTATCGAGTGGTGGCGGATTTCGTTGCCAAGAGAGCAAGGGACTATGGCCATCTGCCTGTTCCGGTGGCGCAGAGACATGCCGGTCTCATACCTCCCGCCCTCTCCGGCTTCCCGGTCCACAATGGGCGAAATCGCTGGGATGGGATGCTGGCCGAGTACTACGGTGGGGACCTGGGGCTCGAAGCCATCGTGAAGGACCTCATGGCGGCTCTGAGGCTCGCAACGTCCGGAAACGTGTCCGGCTGGGCGAGCGGACATCTCGCTCAGGATCGCGTCACCGAGCATGTGTCGCTGGCCAGGCAGACGATGAAGACGATCGAGGCCGGAGGCGCCTATTGCCATCTGGCCGGGCTCGTCGACAAGCTCGTGAGGGCAACTCAGCTGGGCAAGATACAAGAGAGGTCGCTATTGGAAGCGCAGGTTCGATATCGAAGCATCCTGGAGCGCCTGTCGACATTGTCGCCCCGCCTCGGTCTGATGTGATGATGGCTCAGGCACAGGCAGCTATTGCAGCAGGGTCCGCTCCGCCAGCAGCCCGATCGCCGCGACCAGGATGACGGCCGAGAGGGCCGTCACCGCCTGCCTTCGCCATTCAAAGCGGGACAGCAGGAGAAGCGCCGGGAAGAGCAGGGCGATGATCATTGCCTGCCCGGCCTCGACTCCGAGATTGAAGGACAGCAGTGACGAGAACAGGCTCTCGCCCGGCACCTCGAGCTCGAGCAGCGCGCCTGCGAAGCCGAAGCCGTGCACCAAACCGAAGAGCAGGGCGACCAGCCATCGCCGCGACGGTGTGCGCTTCAGGAACATGTTCTCGCAGGCGACGTAGGCGATCGACGCCGCGATCAGCGGCTCAATCAGCCATGCCGGGGGCCTCACCAGTCCCAGGACGGCAAAGGCGAGGGTGATGCTGTGA
Source organism: Reyranella sp. (assembly GCF_050185545.1). Taxonomy (GTDB): domain Bacteria; phylum Pseudomonadota; class Alphaproteobacteria; order Reyranellales; family Reyranellaceae; genus Reyranella. Next base: position 66,659 of record NZ_JBFWZI010000002.1, read on the forward strand.
CCGACCGTGAAGGCCGTGATGATCCCCAGGAGGGATGCGATCCGCCCGCCACCCAGTATCAGCGCGACAATGAAGAGAACATGGTCGAAGCCGGCGAGGATGTGCTCGATGCCCAGGAGAAAAAAGCCGAGCGCTCCCTCGCCGGTCGGGTTCGCCGCCGGTGCGCCCGCCGGCCCATTGTCGATTGTGACGTGTGCTTCGGTTCGATCGGAATCGAGGAGGACCAGCTCGGTTCGCCCGGACCATTCTATGCTGGTGAGCGAGTGGTGGTCGCGACCGAACACGGCCGCCAGCGTGTCGCGTGTCGTCAGGGTGTGGATGGTCCCCGCGCACGCGTAGTGGATGACGATGACGACGATGGATCGGCCGGGCGGTGGGGGCTGCACGGCGTCGGGCAGCGGGGCGCAGACCTTGCCGTCGGCCGAGATCTCGACGTGGCGCGTCACGATGCCGGGGAGCGCATCGTACCCGACGGCACGCGGCGCCGGCGACGTGCCGGCGGCAGGGTCGCGGGCCTTGGCCGCCGTCTCGAGATCGAGTGTCAGGCTGTAGCGGACGGTCTGTCCCTCGACGGTCAGCCGCGCAAACCCGGTCGTGCCGCCGGTATGCGCGCCTGCTGATCCGATCCACAGCAGGAGCAGTCCGATCGGCAGCGTCGCGAAGACGTGTCGGCGCCATCCGTGCCTCATCGCTGGAGACTCCGGTTCAGCGCCTCCGTCCATTCCTCGCCCACGAACTTCGATAAAAGGTGGATGCGGGGTTCGCCTTCGATCCGCATGTACTGAAGGAAGCCATCGGGATTGTAGGCGCCGAACTGCGCGGCGAGGACCGGCGTTGGGCCGTCGGCATAGAGCCTTGCCACGAAGCGCGGTGGATCGAGCTCGAATGCCGCGACATCGACACCGGGCAGCTCGGCGGCCGAAATTTCGTTGGCCGGCGCGGACGTGTGCATCATCTGCACGGCCATGCTGAGGCGCTTGCCGGCTTCCTCGCCCAGGTCGGTTCCGTTGGGCATCGCCCAGCGCTTCTCGCCGGTGCGCACCGCCATGATCCGCTCCGCGCCGCGGCTCAGCTCGACGCGGCGGATTTGCTCGGGGGGCATCTCCAGCAGGCCCTTTGCCTCGAACTTCACGTTCTGGCGCAGCACGGGCTGGCTGCCACTCAGCACCATTCCACCAAGGAAGGCCAGCGCGGCGATCGCCGTGGCCGGCACGGCGAGGCGACGCCATCCGATCATCGCCGGCGCCACCAGACGAAGCACCCGAGGGCCACGACCATGAGCGGCAGCAGCACGACGATGACGCCGAACACGAGGCGGGTCTGCAGGCCGGTCAGAAGGGCGTGAGGCGGCACCGGGATGCGCGACGTCACGGCGGTGTTGCGCTCCTCGCGCGACAGCCACCGCGTCACGGCCAGCAGCAGGTCGCTGTTGGCCATGTAGGGGAAGAACGAGTTGCTGGCGAAGTCGCCGTCGCCGACCGCGGCGACCCGCATTGGCCGGCTGCCGCCGTCGACCAGCCCTTCGATCGCCACGCCCAGCACGCGCACCCCCGCCACGGGAGGGCCGGCCCTGGCGGGCTCCACGACGGCCTCAGGGGCGGCGCCGGAGCGCCCGGCGACGCGGTGCCCCGCCGTCGTCACGGCGCGCGTGTAGCTGTCACGGCTGCTGGCCAGCAACGGCACGACCTGCAGGCCCGGCCGAGGCGGCAAGAGCGCCAACGGCCGGATCCCGGGATAGAGAGTCAGTGACAGCGATCGCGTGATCGGATGCCGGTCATAGCCCGCGACGGCGACCAACTCGGGATCGTTCTGGTAGTGGCTCAACGGGTCGATCACGACCTGCTGCTCGAAGCGCACGCCGAGATCGGACAGCAGGCGCTCGAGCTCGGGCTCGAGCACATAGCCGAGATCGAACATGAAGAGGGCAGAGCCGCCCTGGCGGAGATAGGCGCGAAGCGCGGCGCTTTCGGCGGGCAACAAGGTGGTGCGAGGGCTTGCCAGCACCACCACGGTGCAGTCGGCCGGAACATCGGCGCGCGTGGCCAGGACAAGCTTCCGGGTCTCGTAGCCCTGTGCCTCGAGAGCGCGGCGGAAGCGCCCCACGCCATGCCCGGGCATCTCGACGACGTGCGAGGACGCATCGCCGTGGCTGTGGTCGGCCACGTTCTCCAGGTGCGTATGAAACTCGAAATTGTCCATCGGCAGCTCGCCATGGCCCTCGACGAAGCAGACCGTGATCTTGCGTTCGCGCAGCACACGCTGGATACCGAGCGCGATCTCCGCTTCGTCGGTGCTTTGAACGAGCACGCGACGTCCCTCGGCCTCGATCAGCGCGGCATTGTAGATCTTGACGCCACTGGTGCGCGCGAGGGTCGGCTCCTTGTCGGGGTCGACCGCCTTGAGCTTGAAGTGCGGATTGCGGCGCGCCATGACCATGAGGATGTCGCGCGACCGTTTCGCCGCCGGGTCGCGCGAATGGTAGAAGTAGGTAACCGTGACGTCGCGATCGAGCGCGTCCACCAACCGCAGGGCGGAGGCGGACGGCGTATAGATCTTCTCGCGTGTCAGATCGATATGGCTGTCGTGAAGGGTAAGCGCGACGTTGGCCAGCGCGCAGACGCCGACCGCGGCGATGGCGACGCCGGCCGCGTAGAGCCGGCCGCTCCAGGGGCCGAGGCGGGTTTCCAGGGGAAGCTTCAGGCCAGCCCAGAACACCGCCACGACAGCGGCCAGCCAGCCGGCGAGCCAGAGCAGGGGCACGATCTCGACGTGATGCTCTTCCATGACTTCAGCGACGCATGCTTCAGCGGCGTACCAGCGCGCGCACCGTGAGGAACAGCCCCAGCAGCGTGACGGAGACAAAGAAGCCTGCGTCGGACGTGTAGACGGCACCCACGGCGAATGGGGTGAAGCGCGCCAGCAGCGAGAGGCCGATGAACCAGTTGTCGACCGGTGCGGGCAGTAGCGCCGCCAGCGAATCGATCGCCCACAGGAAACCGAACACGCCCAGCGATGCCACCGCTGCGACGATCTGGTTGGCGGTGAGGGCCGAGATGGCCAAGCCGATCGAGACGAGCGCGCCAGCCAGCAGGACGAGACCGAGATAGCCGCTGTAGACGGGTCCCCAGTCAGGCTTGCCGAACAGGCCCAGGATAACGGCATAGGTGAACGTGAGCCCGATCATCGCCATCAGCAGCACCATGGTGGCGGCGAACTTCGCCAGCACGATATCGATCTCGGGCGCCGGCGAGCTCAGCAGGAGCTCCAGGGTCCCGCCGCGGCGCTCCTCGGCGAACTGGCGCATCGTGATCAGCGGCACCAGGAGCACGAGCTGCATGGCCGACTGGAAGAAGATGTGGACCAGCGTGGCCTGCTTGGACATGACCAGCGCCATGACGAAGCTGTAGCCGTTGAGGACGAGGAAGACGGCGACCACCGCATAGGCGATCGGCGACACGAAGAGGGCGCGGATCTCCTTGAGCGCGAGCGTTCGCAGGACAGTCAATGAAAGGCCTTTCGCGAGGTGACGGCAAGAAAGGTTTCCTCGAGGTCCGCGCCGGCCTCCGACATCTCGACGATACCGATGCCGGCTGCGGCGAGCCTGGCGATGACCTGGTCGACCGCACCGTCTTCCGCAGTGCTTACGTGCAGGGAGACCATGCCACCGGCCTGCGGCGCCTCGGCGATCTCGACACCGGCCATCGCCGTTCTCAGGGCGGACACGATCCCCGGCGCGAGGTCCGTGCGGGCGCGAAGGCGGATCGATCCCGACGCCTTCACCTGTCGCACGGCGAGCAGGCGCCCGTCGAGCAGAATGGCCACCCGATCGGCCAACCGGGCGATCTCGGCGAGGATGTGCGAGCTCACGACGATCGCGCAGTGCTCCGCGAGGCTGCGTATGAGGGTGCGGAACTCGATGATCTGGCGCGGATCGAGGCCGTTCGTCGGCTCGTCGAGCACCAGCAGATCGGGCTCGTGCAGCACCGCCTGGGCGAGGCAAACGCGCTGGCGATAGCCGCGTGACAGGCGGCCGATGATCGTTTCGCCGACATCCTCGAGGCCGAGTCGCTTTCGGGCCAGCCCCAGGGAAACGTCCAGCTTCTGCCCGTCGAGGCCGCGCAGCCGGCCCATGAAGGCCAGGAACTCGTTGACCCGCATCTGCGGATAGAGCGGCGCGTCTTCGGGCACGTAGCCGATCCGCCGGCGGGCCAGCCGACCTTCCTGCACGACATCGAAGCCGGCCACGCGCACAATCCCCGCCGTGGGGCGCAGATAGCCGGTAAGCGTGCGCAGGATAGTGGTCTTGCCCGAGCCGTTCGGGCCGAGCAGCCCCATTACCTCGCGGTCGCCGACGTCGAACGAGACATCGTCGACCGCGAGATGATTACCGTAGCGCTTGCTCAGACCCTCGAGCGAGACCACCGCCATGGCGGGGCGCCGCGACTGGGCCTCAGTCGTAGAACTCCGGCGCCTTCTTCATTGCCTTGAAGGCGTCGGGATCATGGGCGGTCATGAAGTCGGCCTTCTCCGTGGCCATCATGTAGCGGATCCACTCGTAGGCGGTCAGGATGCCGTTGGGGGAATAGGCGAGCACGATGTTGGGCGGCAGATTCTTCTCGACGTTCTCGCGGAAATAGACGTTGTCGCCGGTGAGAATGGTCATACCCTTGTTCTTCAGCCGCACCGTCATCATCTGGCTGCCCGGCGTATGGCCGACCCAGCGCTTCACGACGACCGTACCGTCGCCGAACAGATCCCTGTCACCGTCGAGCTGCAGCATCTTGACGGCATTCGGGAAGTCGGCGCCGGGAGCCCTGAGCGGCAGGAAGTCACCGAGGACGTAGGGGCCGCCAGTGCCGGCCTCCGGCCAAAACGCGTTCTGAATCTCCGACTTCTGGACGACGATGGTCGATTTCGGGAACTTGACGACGTTGCCGCCATGGTCGAGGTGAAGATGGCTGACGACCACGTAGGTGACGTCGTCCGGCTTCACGCCGATCTTCTGAAGCTGGGCGTCGATCGCGATGTCGGGAGTATTCACCGGCTTCAGCGCCTTGAACGCCTCGCCCCAGTAGGACGGGTCGGTGATGATCTTGTCGTTGTTGCCGGTGTCGAATACCACAATTCCCTTGGGATGCCGCACAACATAAAAACCGACCGGAACCTGAATCTCCGGCGTCATCGGCGCGTTGTTCTGCAGCACGCCCTTGCCGATGGTGAGTGCACCCGAGCTGAAGGCGTAGAGCTTGATGTCTTGCGCCTGTGACACGGCACTGAGCATGGTCGCCGAAGCAAAGGCCATCAAAGCAGCAATCGTCTTGCGCATCATGCCAGCCTCCCCGTTGAACGCGCGTCCACCAAGGGAACTCGCGCTATTCGTGCAAGTCCATCACATCCTTCGGAGGTCGTCAATCATCCACCGCCCGACATCATCGGCCGAACCCGTCCCATTCACCGCTCGACGGCGGTGGACGGTCGGGTCTCCGCCATGAAGAGCCACGCAGTCGCCAGGCAGAGTGTGGCGGTGAGTGCGAGCCCGAGGAAGGCAAAGGGGCTGCCGAACGTGTCGCTCAGGTATCCCGCGAACGTCGGGCTGAGGGAAGCACCCAAACCCATCATGGTTCCGACGGCGCCCTGCACCAGGTTGAAGCGCCCGGTGCCGCGCGTCAGGTCGGCTACCGTCAAGGGCACCATGACGCTCAACACGGCGGCTGTCAGCCCGTCCAGCAATTGCGCGGCGACCAGCAGATAGGGGTCGGTCACCACCGCAAGGAGCAGGCCACGAATCGGCAGGGCCGCGAACCCGGCGAGCAACAGCGGGCGACGTCCCAGGCGCTCGGCCTGGCGTCCGACCCACGGCGAGAACAAGGCGACGACAATCTGTGGTCCGACGATGCAGGCGCCGATCAACACCGTCGCCCATTCACTCGAGCGGGTCGTGAGGACGCTGCCCATGAGCGGAAGCATGGCTGCATTGGCGAGATGAAAGAGCAGGATGCAGGCGCCGAACACTGCCAGTGAACGATTGCGCAAAAGGCTCCACAGATCGGCCAGCAACCTTCTCCTTTTTTGAGGGGGCCCGCTCTGCCCATCGGGACCGTCCTGTTGCATCGGATCGCCCTGCTGCCCGGGAATGTTGCCATGCGCCCGCTCGGGGTCGATCTCCTCCGGGGCCAGGCCGCGAAGCACCAGCAGGGTGGGGACGAGTAGCGCCGCGGTGACGAAGAAGACCGACTGGGCGGAGAAGAAATAACCGCAGGCGCCCATCGCGGCGGCCGAGAGGCCCGAACCGATCGAGGCGAAGCGCGCATTGCGTCCGAACCGCTCGCCAACCGCGGCGTGGCCAACCAGGCCCAGGCTGATCGCAGCGATGCACGGCCCCAGGACGCAGCTCGCGGCAGCATGCAGGATCGCGGCCGCCAGCACGGCCGGGAAGACCGGCATGGTCGCATAGATGAGGGCGCTGAGCGCGATCAGCGAGACGGCCACGCCGGCCACGGTGCGTTCGGAACGGGCGGCGTCGACCAGCGCGCCGCCCGGCATCTGGCCTGCCAGGGAGACCAGGCCGGCGACCGTCATGACGAGGCCGATCTCGACCAGCGTCCATTTCTGTGTCGTCAGGTAGACGGCGATGAACGGCCCGAAGCCGGTTTGCACGTCGGCGACAAGGAAGACGAACCAGTCGAGCCTGCGGAGGCTGCGCTGCGAAGGTCGGGGCGGTGAAGGAGCGGCGCTCTCCGTCACCGGTGGCCCGTCATGGCAACGTTTCGAGATTGCCCGATGCGCCCAACACGACGATCGGCTTGTCCTCCTTGTACTCGGGTGCGGGCTTCACCTGATCGCGTGTCAGCTCCAGCACGACGGCATATTGCTTGCCTGCCGCAGGCACGAAGTGCAGCGCCTTCCAGTCGACGGCGATCTTGCGGCTGCCCACACCGAGAAATCCGCCGAAGTCGATGACGGCTGCCCGCACCCGCCCTGCGCCATCGACCAGCACGTCGACGATGCGGCCCATGTTTTCGTCCGCCCTGCTGCGCACGTCACGGCCGAGAATGCCGCGGACTTCCTGCGCCGCGAGGACGGTGACGGACGGTGTCTGGACCGCGCCGGGCTGGGCGGCCGCCGCCAGCGCGATCAGCGCCGAGGCGAAAAGGACGATCGTGAACCTGCTGCGCATTTGACGCCCCTGCCATTCGTCGAACGCCTCCGGCGAAGTTTCAGCGCAACGAATGGCATCCGCTTTGGTTCCCTGGACACCCCTAGTACATCACGTCTCCGCCATTGGGCGACAGGGTTGCCCCGACGTAGAAGCCGCCGTCCGGACCGGCCAGCAGCAGTGCGGTAGCGGCGATCTCCTCCGGGCGTCCGAAGCGGCCTACCGGCAGCGCATCGATGAAGGCCTGACGATCTTCCGGCGTCATGGTCGCGGTGAGGTCGGTGACGATCGGGCCGGGTGCAATGGCGTTGACGCGAACGCCCTTCGGTGTCGCTTCCCACGCCAGCGCGCGCGTGAACCCCATGATTGCGGCCTTGGCCGCGGAGTAGGGCGCCGAGTTGACCGCGCCCTTCAAGCCTCGCTGGGAGGCGACGTTGATGATGCAGCCCTGCCCACGTGCCACCATCGCGGGATAGACAGCCTGCGCCATGAAGAACATGCCTTTCAGGTGTACGGAGAGGATCCGGTCGAATTCCTCCTCGGTGTAGGCCTCGAACGGCTTGCGGATGTTCATGCCGGCGTTGTTGAACAGGATGTCGATGGGGCCGAACTCTTGGGCGGCCCGGCCGGCAAAGGCCCGCCCGGACCCGATATCGGCAACGTCGACCGAGCCGTGGAGGGCGCGTCGGCCCAGGGAGCGGATCTCGCCTGCGGTTTCGTCGGCCTTGGCATCATCGTTCAGATGGCAGAAGGCGATGTCGGCGCCCTCGGCGGCGAAGGCGAGCGCCGTGGCGCGGCCGATTCCGCGTGAGCCGCCGGTGACCAGGGCGATTTTCCCCGCGAGCTTCATACTGTTCTCCCTTGCTATGGGGCCGTGCTGCCGCTTGGTGGTCAGGCCTTTGCCCCGAGCGACGACGATACCGGCCGGACAGGCTGAAACGCCAGACACGTTCGAGGACCTGAACGCGACGAGATGTTTGCGCGGCGCGCCGCGCCGTTTCGCATGACCTGGATTAATGACCCGGAAAAGATTCATGATCTGGAAAGCTCAGGCGCCGTGTGCCACCGTCACGTGGAAATCAACCGGAGGTGTGCGATGAGCCAGCTCGAGGTCGCGGAAAGAAACGTCGCCGCTAGCACGAAGAGAGGTTCGTCGGCCTATGTGCCGCCGCTCCAGCTCACGAAGGGTCAGCCGGCGCCGATCGCGGCGAACGGGGGCCTGTCCTACATGTCGTTCGACCGGAACGGCGATGCGGGAACCGCCAAGGCGCTCGAGGACGCACTCGCCCAGATCGCCGAGGGCGAGGGCCAGCGCGTCGTCGACATGATCGACAACGCGCCTCAGGGTCGTCCGATCGAGACCCGGTGGGGGCCGGGGTTCCACGATTACGATGCGTGCATGGATTACATCCGCACGACGGGCATGACGGCGCCCGAAGGTGGCCTGGCGCTGCCGCTTGCCTATACCGTCTACGAACGCCCGACCTACTCGGTCGTCCCGTCCAACGCCCTGTGGCGCGACCCGGCGCGCGCCGAGGTCGCGAAGATCCTGCGCAAGAACGAGGAGCAGAATCGGCGGCGCGATCTCTATTTCCCGCACGTGATGCGCGACGCCCGGCGCATCGGCGAGTACCACCCGGGCCTGTCGCCCGACAGCCCCGACTGCATGGACCGGCTCGGCGTCTCGCTGGCGCACCTCGAGTCGAAGTGCCGGAACTTCTACGATTCGGCCGAGGTGGAGCGGGTGTTCTACCCCGAGATCGAGAAGCTCCTTCTCGAGTTCTTCCCCGGCGCGACCGATGCCCTGGTCTACAACCACGACGTCTTCGACAAGGACTACGCGGGCGACCGCACGGAGGACCAGGACAACAAGAACCCGGGCGTGAACGCCCGCTACGTCAACCTCGTGCACAACGACCTGAACGACAACAGCGGCCGCGTGCGCTGTCGCGAGCTGCTCACCAGGAACCTGCGGAACTTCGGGCGCACGCAGCACTACACGGAGGAAGAGGCCGATCGGAAGATGTCGCGGCGCTTCGTGTCGATCAATCTCGCCAAGCCGATGGAGACGGTCGAGCAATTCCCCTTCGTGCTCTGCGCCTGGCCCTCCTTCGCCGACCAGCCATACATCACCAACTACCGCATCTACGACGACCGCGTCGGCGAGACCACGCGTTTCACGCACCGTCCCGACCACGAGTGGTACTGGTTCCCGCGCCAGACGTCGACGGAAGTGTCGATGCTGAAATGCTACGACTCGGTGACCGACGGCTCGGTCTCGCGCTGGTCCTTCCACACCGCCTGCATCGATCCGACCGCGCCTGCGGATGCGCGCTGCCGCAAGAACGTCGTGGTCCGGTCCTACGTCTTCTTTTAGAGCGCATACGCATCTGGCAAAAAAACCATCCTCCCGACCGAACCCGCCCGAGGAGCTGCGTAGTCGAGGGACCTTTGAGGTCTCTCGACTGCGCCGGTCTTCGGGCAGCTCCGCTCGGGATGACGGAAAATTTGCATTTGTCGACGGAATGGGCGCTCGCGGCGGCGTGCGAGGGTCGGTCGGGCCTCGCCGCCCTGGTCGCGGTGACGCCGATCTTCCTCGGGTCCATCATCTCCCTTTCCATGCCTTGGCCAGCGCCGTATCATTCGCAGGCGAGCGTCCAGGGTGTGCTGTTCCCGCGTTGTTGACCGTGGCGGATGACCCGCAAGCGGTCGTGTAGCGAACACTTTTGATTGGATCGCGTGCAGGCGGGTTACGCCGCGTGGTCGCACTTCGGGTTGCGTGATCGTTCCGGCGGGCTATTCCCAGGCAAAGGGAACGCTATGACGTTTTCTCGCAGACGAATCCTGGAGGTCGCAGCCGGGACCGCACTGCCCGCATTGGCGCACGGCGCGATGGCGCAGGCCTATCCGTCGCGCCTGGTACGCCTGGGTCGTCGGCTTTGCCCCCGCCGGGGGCAACGACATCGTCGCGCGCCTGATGGGGCAATGGCTTACGGAGCGGACCGGCCAGCAATTCATTGTCGAGAACCGGCCCCGGGCGGCAACCAACATCGCGACCGAGATTGTCGTCAATGCGCCGGCCGACGGCTATACGCTCCTTCTGGTGAGCGTGCCAGCCGCCATCAACACGACTCTGTACGGCAATCTCACCTTCAATTTCCTTCGCGACATCGCGCTGGCGGCGGGGGTCATGAGCATACCGCTCTACGTGGTGACGAAGCCTTCGGTCCAGACCCGCACGCTGCCCGAATTCATCGCCTACGCCAAGGCCAACGCCGGCAAGATCAACATGGGCTCCGCCGGCATTGGCAGTGCCGGCCATCTTGCCGGCGAGCTGTTCAACACGATGACTGGCGTAAACCTGGTTCATGTCCCGTATCGAGGCAACGGACCTGCCCTCGCCGGCCTGCTGGGAGGCGAGGCGGAAGTTCTGTTTCCCACGCCTCCCTCTTCGATCGAGTACATCGGGGCCGGCAGGCTGCGCGGACTTGCGACGATGGGCGCGACTCGCTCGGAGGCCGTAGCGGACCTACCCACCGTCGCCGAGTTTATGCCGGGCTACGAGATGAGCGCGTGGTATGGCGTGGGCGGCCCCAGGGGGATGCCGGCCGAGGTCGTCGACAAGATCAACAAGGAAATCGGCGCCGGCCTCGCCGATCCCAGGATGAAGGTGCGGTTTGCCGATCTTGGAGGCGCGCCGATGCCGATGACGCCCGCCGAGTTCGGCAAGCTCGTCGCCCACGAAGCAGAGAAGTGGGCCAGGGTGATCCGCCGGGCCAATCTCAAGCCGGTGTGACTTCGGCGGCCCCAACGGCAAGGGCCCTCGGATGGAATGAACGGGGTGGTCTCGGACGAAGGGGAGGCCAGGCATGAGCACGCAGCATGTGGTCGCTTCCGGTCGCGTCAGTTTCAACCAGTACCTTCCGCCGGCCTGGCACAGCCTTCTGCATGGCTCCGAGTTTGGCTGGGCAGTCGCCTTCATCATCCCGTATGTCGGCGTGCTGCTCGCCTTTGCCGTCTTTCCGATCGCCTACGGATTGTGGATGGCCAGCAATCCGGCCCTGTACGTCGAGCTGTTCGCGAGCGACGACTACGTCGAGGCGCTGGTCAGCACTGCGCTCTATGTCGGTATCGGTGCGAACGCCAGCGTGTTTCTCGCGCTGTTGCTGTCCGGATTCTTCATGCGTCGCGGATGGTGGGTCAAGGCGCTGCTGGTCGTCTCGATGCTGCCGTGGGTCCTGCCGGCGCAGACTGCGTTCATTTCCTTCCATTGGATGATGATCTATTGGGGCTTCCTGAACAGCCTGCTGGAGAAGCTGTTTGGCATCGCCGGTCCGGAATGGCTCGACCACTACTGGATCGCGCTCGGCGCCAACATCGTCGCCTACACGTGGAAGACGATGCCGCTGTGGACCTTGATTTTCCTCGCTGGCCGGATGGCCATCCCGCAGGACCTCTATGATGCCGCCGAGGTCGACGGCGCTACTGGGTTGCGCCGCTTCATCCACCTCGTGATCCCGCTGCTGGCGAACCTCTATCTGATCTGCACCTTGCTGGCGACGATCTGGATGCTCGGCGATTACAACACGCCCGATATGGTGTCCGGCGGAGCGCCCCTCGGGTCCACTGCTGTCCTGGCGACGGTCGGCGTCGAGTTTCTGCTCGACGACGGTCGCCCCGATCTCGGCGTGGCCGCCGTGGTGGCAGCGTTACCTGTACTGATCCCGGTCGGGATCCTGCTGGTCCGCCGGCTTCAGACGAGGGAGGTGCAGCTATGAGCATCGCCCTGTATTCGCCGCGCCGGTCGAACTACCGGTGGCGCCGGGCGGCCGATGCAGCTGGAGCGGCCGTGCTCTCCGTCCTGCTGCTGATCTGGTGGCTTCTGCCGCTCTACAACATGTTGCTGATTGCCCTCGATCCCGAAGGCGACACCGAGTTCACCGGGGACATCTGGCCGTCGGATCCGACGCTCAAGGCGTTCGCCGGGGTGTTTTTCGAGAGCTATTGGTACCTCAAGGATTTCTGGCTGCAGTTCGGCAACAGCTTCTTCATCGGCACCATGACGATGGCGCTCACCGCGCTGATCAGCTCGCTCGGCAGCTTCGCGTTGGGGCGCATGTGGCGCGGCAAGGGCGGCACAATCTCGACCGCTGCGCTGCTGATGTACACGGTGCCAGTCTACTTCCTGGTCATCCCGTTCTACCTGCTGATGCACAGGTATGGTCTGATCGATACCCTGTGGGCGGTCGTTGCCGCGAACGTGACCTTCGCCGTCCCCTACGCGCTGGTGATACTCCAATGGTACGGACGGTTGATTCCGATCGAGCTCGACGATGCCGCGCGGATCGACGGCGCGACGCCGGTCCAGGTCTATACGCGGATCTATCTGCCGCTCATGTCACCTGCCGTGGCCGTTGTCGGGATATTCGCGTTTCTCACCGCCTGGAACGAGTACCTGTACCAGTTCATCCTGCTCAGCTCTCCCGACAGCAAGACCGTGGCGATAACGCTCGCCACCTTCTTCGACAACGAGGATACACCCTGGAACTATCCGGTAGCGGCCTCGCTGATCTATGCCGTTCCACCCATTGTCCTGTTCTTTGCGATCCGCCGCTACATCGCGGCGGGGCTGACCGCGGGAGGCGTCAAGCAATGACGCCGAAGGCCAGTCGCTCGTGTTGGAGCCGCCCGGCTCGACGCGGGTCCATGACCGCCACCCGCGCCGTCCAGTGCGGTACGGCGCGGCTAGTCTGATCACAGGGAGAACGCCGCCATCCCGGTTTCACCGGTTCCCTCGGGACTGAGCATGTGCTAGCGTTTTTATGAACTCACTGGTGTTGAGTGTTCAGGCGGGCGAGTAGCGCCTGTCAGGCGAGCCTGCCTTATCAGTCGTCCAAACCGAGAATGTAGCGTCAGCGTCAAGTACGCGGTGCGACACAGTAAGGAGACGACCATGGCTCACTTCAAGCGGCGTTCGCTGCTGCAGGGATCGTTTGGCCTGGCGGCTGCCGGTACCCTGGCGGCGCCCTACATCGCCAACGCCCAGGCCAAGACGATGACGATGTGGTTCGCGCAAGGCTTCGTCGAGGACGAGGATGTAGCGCTGCGCAAGGCCGTCGCCGACTACGAGAAGGCGAGCGGCAACAAGGTCGAGCTCAGCATCATCCCGTTCGCGCCGATGCGGCAGAAGATCGTCTCCGCCATCACCAGCGGCGTCGTCCCGGATGTGACGCAGAACAATCCGAACGAGATCCTGCAGCTCTATGCTTGGCAGGACAAACTGATCGAGACCGAGGACGTCGTCGAGACGCAGAAGGCCAAGTTCAGCCAGACTTACCTGAGCGCAGCTCGCGCCTACAACAGCGTCACCAAGAAGCGCGCCTACTACGGCGTGCCGATCCGCGGCGGCTGCGTGCCTGCTCATACCTGGAATTCCCTGATCGAGAAGGCCGGCATGAAGCTGGCGGAGCGTCCCAGGACCTGGACAGGCTATTTCGACTTCTACAAGAAGGTGCAGGACAACCTGCGCCAGAAGGGCGAGCGCAAGGTCTATGGGCTCGGTTTCCAGGTGTCGGCCAACGGCGTCGACCCGGCCAACACCTTCAACGCATTCATGCACGGGTTCGGCGGGCAGGGCATCGTCACGCCCGACGGCAAGCTCAATCTCGACGAGAGGATCAAGGCGGCGGCGATCAAGGCCTGCGAGTATCTCGGTGGGGCTTACCGCGACGGCTACGTTCCGCCGAGCGCCATCAATTGGAACGACGCCGACGACAACAACGCGTTCCACGCCAAGCTGATGGTGATGGATGTCGACGGCACGCTGTCGACCGAGGTCGCGGTCAAGGCAAAGCACCCCGAATGGTATTTCGACGAGATCGTGAGCGATGGCTTGCTCTATCCGACCACCGATGACGGCAAGCCGGTGACTGCCATCGTCGGGGTCACCAACGCGGTGATCCCGAAAGGAGCCAAGAACGTCGCGGTCGCCAAGGAGTTTCTCAAGTTCTTCATCCAGCCGCAGGTCCTGCAGAGCTTCATCGAGACGGGCCTGGGTCGCTGGCTTCCCACGATGCCGGAGCTGGCCAAGACTCCGTTCTGGGAGAACCCGAAGGACCCGCATCTGAAAGGCTATGTGCAGTTCGGCCTGCTCGGCCCGACCCAGCCGGAGTACTACGTCTACAATCCGGCGATGGCGGAAGTCTATGCGCAGCACGTCTACAGCAAGGCGATGATCGCCGTTGCGAAGAAGGGGGCGAAGGCGGCCGACGCGATCGACGTCTGCTTCAAGGAGCTCCAGGAGATATTCGCCAAGTATCCGATCCAGCAATCCTGAGAGGCGACGATGACTGCTGCGTCCGTAGTGGAAGTCGGCCGCCCTGCCGCGAGGCCGGGGCGGTCGTTCTGGCGTTATTGCCGCGGAAATCTCAAGGGGTCGGAGTTCACCTGGGCGCTCGCCTTCAGCGTTCCCTACGTCGCGGTGTTCCTGGCCTTTGTCGCCTATCCCGTGTTTTACGGACTGTGGATGGGGAGAGACCCGGCCCTGTATTCCGAGGTCTTTTCCGACGTGACCTACCAGGACACGGTCGTCAACACCCTGATATTCGTGGCCCTCGGGGTCAACCTCAAGCTGTTCCTGGCGTTGCTGCTGTCCGGTCTCTTCATGCGGCCGGGCTGGGTGACCAAGGCGATGCTGATGCTGTTTGTGCTGCCCTGGGCGGTGCCGCAGCTCCCCGCCTTCATCTCGCTCCATTGGATGCTCAACGGCGAATGGGGCCTGCTGAACAACGCGCTCTGGACTCTCGGCGGCATCGAGGGGCCGTCCTGGCTGAACGAGCGCTGGACGGCGTTGGGCAGCGCGATCGTCGCGCATCTGTGGAAATGGACGCCGTTCTGGACCGTGATCCTGCTGGCCGGCCGCATGTCGATCCCGCAGGACATCTATGACGCGGCGAAGGTCGACGGCGCGACCGGGTTGAACAGCTTCCTGTTCGTGACCTTCCCGCTGCTCGCCAACCTGTACCTCGTGTTGACCCTGCTGGCGACGATCTTCCTGCTCGGTGACTTCAACACGATATATTTCGTGACGGGAGGCGGCCCGAACAACGAGACGCACCTGCTCGCGACCCTGGGCGTACGCAATGCCTTCGACCTCGCCCGGCCGGATCTCGGTGTCGCGGCGGTGATGACGGCGCTGCCGGTGCTGATCCCCCTGGTGATCATCCTGATGCGCAAGCTGAAGACGGCGGAGGTGCAGCTGTGAGCATGAGAAGTGTCGCGGCTGCGGCGCCGGTCTTCGCCGCCCCGTCGGGTTCAGCCGTGCGGATGCGGCGCGCGGCGCGACGCCGGCGATATGCGATCAACTCGGCGGTAGCCCTGGTTTATGCCGTGTTGGTGGTGTGGACCTTCCTGCCGATCTACAACATGGTGATGATCGCGCTCGAGCACGAAGGCGATGTCTACAGCACCAATATCGTGCCGGCGCAGCCCTCGCTGGACAGCTTCTGGGTCGTCATCACCCAGGGGTTCTGGTACCTGAAAAATTTCTGGCACCAGTTCGGCAACAGCACATTCATCGCCGGCATGGTGACCTTCCTGGTGCTGCTGATCGCGTCGCTGACCAGCTTCACGGTCGGGCGAATGCGCATACGCAATGGTTGGCTGCTCACCAATGCGGCGCTGCTGACATACGTGATCCCGGCATCGTTCCTGGCGATTCCGTTCTACCTGATCATGAACACCTACGGGCTGGCCAACAATCCGTGGTCGGTCATTGCCGCCCTGGTGACCTTTGCGACGCCCTACGCGATCTTCATCTTCCAGGAGTACGGTCGAAGCATCCCGATCGAGCTCGACGAGTCGGCCAAGATCGATGGCGCGTCGCCGCTGCACATCTACCTGCACATCTATCTGCCGCTGATGGCGCCGGCACTGGTCGCGGTCGGCACCTATGCACTGCTGCTGGCCTGGAACGAGTATTTGTACCAGTTCCTGCTGCTGTCGGATAAGCGGAGCATGACGGTGCCCGTTGCCCTGGCTCAGTTCCTGAACAGCGACGTCTCGCCGTGGAACTACATGATGGCGACGGCGATCATCTATGCGCTGCCGCCGATCTGTATCTACTATGCGTTTAGGCACCGCATGAGTTCCGGCCTGACCATGGGCGGCGTCAAGGGTTGAGCCGCGACGCACCCTCGTCGCCGTCGGCCTCCGGGTTGCGTCGGCCTTCGGTCTGCCTCAACTCCATAGTCGCTTGCTCGCGATTGCCGCGCCGTCGCGCATCGCCTCGAGCTTGGCCCAGACCACGTCTTCGGACACCTGGGCATCGCCGACGATGGTACCGAAGCCGCAGTCGGTTCCAGCCATGACGCGCTCGCGGTCGCCGACGGCGCGCACGGCGCGCTCCAGCCGCTCGGCGATCACCAGCGGATGTTCGACGTAGTTGTGCGTTGTCTCGACCACGCCGCAGACCAGGGACATGCGATCGGGCAACTTCTGGGTCCGGAACGCGTCGACCTCGTGGCTGTGACGCGAATTGGCGAACGGCAGGCAGAGCGCCCCGGCCTTCACCTGGAAGCAGACAGGCAGCACGTCGGGTGCCGCCACGTCGTGCACGTGCGGGCTGTCGCGGTTTCCCCAGCAGGCATGGAAACGCACCCGCTCCGATGGGATGTCGGCAAGCGCCTCGTTCAGCGCCGCGATGTGCATCTCCATCGCCTCGATGAACTTCGGCAGCGGCTGGTCCTGGAAAAAGCCGGCGCGCTCGATGCCGAGGTCGGGCGAGTCGATCTGCAGCACATGGCCCTGCGCCACGATGAACCGGTATTCCTGCCTGAGTTCGCGGGCGAGCGCGAAAACGTAGGCCTCGTGGCTGTCGTAGTGCTGGTTCTCCAGCGAGCAGGCGGCGAAGCCGGGCGAGACGGCGGTTACGAAGGTCTCGGCGAAGCGCCGTGTCTGGCGTGCCAGCGCGCGGGCGAACGCGTCGAGCTCGGTCCTGGCGCCATCCAGGCTCTCGTAGCGCACCGGTCCGATCGCCGCCGGAAAGCCGTAGACGTTGAGCCGGCGGACGCCGCGCGCCTGGTAATTCTGCCACCACGTGGGAAAGCGCTGCATGTCGAGGATCGGCCGGCGGTTCGAGCGGCCGCCGAAGCCCGACATGCGCCCGGTGATGTAGCCGAAGAAAGTGGAGCGCGGCATCTCGCCATCGTTGCCGACATCGATGCCGCTCTCGAGCTGGCGACGGACGACGTAGTCCATTGCCTCGTCGGTCAGCGCCGGGATTCGCGAGGCATCGACCGGCTTGCCCTCGGCCTGGGCCACCAGCAGGTCAGCCAGCATTTCGGGCCGCGGCAGGCTGCCCATGTGAGTGGTCAGGATTCGGTCCGTGCTGCGTTTCATGCTCTCGATCCTCAAAGCAGGCCGCGCCTGTCGGGATCGAAGTAGAAACCGCGGGGCCATCGCAAAGCAAGCCGCGCTCCGTCGCCGTCGCCGTGCCTCACCTGACGGCGCGACACTGCTGGCCGTGACCCCTTCCCCCGCGTTGACATCGATTATGGTCGCCATTGCGCCCTCCACGAGTTGCGTCGGCGTTCCCGATCTTGCGTCAATCCAGTATAAGAGGATGAATCGGTGTCAGTGATGCATGCCAGGTGAGGATCGTGATAGCCCGCATGGATCCGAAGACTCGTGGCGTGCCTGCGAACGGCGCGGCGATGGACTGGGATGATGTCCGCGTGTTCCTCGCCATCGCGAGGCACGGTTGCTTGCGCGCGGCAGGGCAGGCGCTCTGGCAGAGCCAACCGACCATGGCCCGCAGACTGGAGGGGCTCGAGGCCATGTTCGGCGGGACGCCGTTGTTCGATCGCCTGCCCGAAGGGACTCGTCTCAATGCTGTCGGCGAAGGCCTGATCCCGGCGGCCGAAGGGGTCGAACAGGCCATGCTGGCCTGGAGCGGCGGCGCGCGGCCGCCTCGTCGGCCCTGAGCGGCACGGTACGGGTGGCGGCCGGCGAGTGTGCGGCCGGATTCCTGGCCCGTTGCCTGTCCGGAGCGACGACAGCGCCGCTGCCCTCTGGCATCACCGTGGAACTGCTTCAGTCACAGCAGCCCGCCAACCTCGCGTGACGTGAGGCCGATCTGGCGTTGCGTCACGAGCCGCCGGACAGCGGCAACTACCACGTCGCCAGGCTCGGCACCTTCGCCGTCGCGGTTTATCGGCGCCGCGGTGGAGCTGATCGCAGGGGCGGGCTAGCCTCATTCCGGCAGCCCAGCCTTGCGCAGCGCCGAGTCGAAGAGTTCGCGTTGGGATCGCGCCCTGGCGATTGGCAAGACCCGTGAGATCGAGAAGCCCGGCCGGGCGGCGAGAAGGCGCCGGGTCGCATCCTCGAGCGCTGCGGGGCGTTCCGCCATGGCTGCCGCGGCGACCTTGATCATGAGCGCGTGCCAGAAGTTAGGTTCGAGGTGAAGGGCCTTGTCGGCCCAGGCGATCGCCTCGTCGTACATGCCCATGTAAAAGCAGGGAAAGGCGATGCCGGCGTAGTAGCCGTAACCGAGCGGGTCGCGCGGACTGAGTCGTATCGCCCGCGTGAAGCACTCGATCGACCGTTCGTACTTGTCGGCGAACCAGGACACCCAGCCTCCAGCGACCCATGCCCTCGCGTCGTTGGGGTTCAGCGCCAGTGCCCGTTCTATGTGCGCCTCAGCCTCGTCGAGGCCGCCGCCACACATCGCAAGCACCAGGCCTGCTCCCGAAAGAGCGAACGAGTCGTCCTTGCTCATCTGGAGGGCCAACCTGGCTGCCGCTGAGCCGCGCGCCCTCGCCTCGGCCGGGTCGCCCCACCACAGGGCGATGCGGTGTGCGTAGCACCAGACGATCAAGCCATAGGCCGGAGAGAAGCGCGGGTCGGCGCCGACCGCGCGATCGAGCAGCGTCAGGGCTTCGGCGTGTGAGCTCTCCGTCAGGACATTGAACGCGGCGCAGGCGCGAAGATAGAGATCGTAGGCCGTGAGATCGTCAGTCCTCTTGGCTTGAGCCCTCCTGATCTCCGCGTCCTGCAACCTGGGCTCGATGGCATTGGCGACATTCGAGGCAATCTTGTCCTGCAGGTCGAACACGTTCGCCAGGGCGCTGTCGTAATGCTCGGCCCAAAGGTGACCGCCGCTCTCGGCGTCGATGAGCTGGCCGCTGATGCGCAACTGGTTGTCCGCCTTGCGCACGCTGCCCTCCAGGACATAGCGCACGCCAAGCTCGCGGCCAATCCGGCGAACGTCGATGGAGCGGCCCTTGTAGGTAAACGAAGAATTGCGGGCGATGACGAAGAACCAGGAGATGCGCGACAGCGCTGTCGTTATGTCCTCCACCAGACCGTCGACGAAGTATTCCTGCTCGCGGTCACCGCTCAGATTGGCGAAAGGCAACACAGCAACGGAGGGTTTGTCGGGTATGACCAAGGCGGGATTGGACGCGTCGGGAGAAATTTCGCTGAAGCCGGGGTGCTCGAGATCGCGCTCCTCGCGCACATCCCCGACGAAACGGAAGCCCTTGCGCGGCAACGTCTTGATCCGCTGCTGTATCTTGCCATTGTCGCCGACCGCCCTCCGAACCGCATTGACGCAGGTCGTCAGCGCTGTCTCCGAAACAACTCGTCCGCCCCAAATTGCCGCCAGAAGATCGTCCTTGCTGACGACGCGGTGGCGGTTGGCGATCAAATGAACCAAGAAGTCGAAGACTTTTGGCTCGAGGGACAGCAGAGCGCCGTCGCGGCGAAGCTCGCGCCGCTCCGTATCGAGGGAAAAGTGTTCAAAGAGATAGCGCAACTTGCGATTGCCCGATCTTTGAAGAGCTTACCATAGTACGTCAAGTCAGGACATCCTGAGGAAAAGCCAAGGTCGACCTGACACCTTCCTCAAGCGCGCTTCGCCACATGGTGGCATCGTACCTTCGCGCCGGCGACTTTGGTCCAACCTTGAAGGCGCTGCGTGATGAAGTCGACCGCGAGCGCCGGCTGCCGACAGGCGTCGCGAAAGTCATGCAGGCCGGGTGAGGTCGCAGTCGCCGACGACTTGATCGACTGTGGATGGGCGCGCAACCGGGGAAGCGGATCATGACTAACCACCTTGATACTCTTGTCGAGCCGAAAAAACGGTTCACCGTTGAAGTGCGGCGTGCCAACCGGGGTCAGGGAGAAGACACCGATCGGGAGATGGACGTTTTGGACAATCCGTTTGATCGGCGGGACATCATCGTGATCGTGGTCTCCATCGTCCTTCTTGTCCTTGCGACTTGGTGTTTCGCTCCAGGGTGAGGGGCTGCGTGTCGGTCGCGTCTCGGAAGGCCTGACGCCGAGCACCCGTCTTCCGGGGGTCGCTCACCGATCGACCCGGTAAAGGCGCCACCGCTTCGGCACGCCTTTGAGCTGGTGAACACCGCGATCCTTGAACAGGATTTCGGACTGCTGCATCAGATCCCTGACCGAGCTCGAGACCAGGACCTCGCCTGGGCGCGCTTTCGCGGCAACGCGTGCGCCGATGTGGAATGCCAGACCGAAAACGTCGGGCCCGCTCACCTTGTATTCGCCCACGTGCAGCCCCACCCTGAGCTCGAGTCCCAGGGTGCGCACGGCCTCGCGGATTGCGGTCGCGCACCGGACCGCCGCCGCCGGCGCCTCGAATGTGGCGAGCAGCCCGTCCCCCGTCGTCACGACTTCCTTCCCGCGCAATGTCTTTAGCTCTCTGCGGACGGTGGCGTAGTAGTGATTCATCACCTGTGTCCAACGCGAATCGCCGAGCCGCGCGGCTTTTTCCGTGGACCGGACGATGTCGACGAACAGGATCGTGGCAAGCGCCTGTTCGAGCTCGGCGCCGCGATTGGCAGGTCGGCGCTTGATGGTGATCTTTCCGGCTAGCGGTTCATAGCGATGGCTGCGTCGCCGCGCGATGGCGTTTTTCACATAGTCCTTGGCAGGCTGCACCGAGCCGCAGCGAACTGCTTTCTCGCGTGGTGGGACCGTCCAGTAAACCTTGCGTCCGTCTCCCACGCCATGGACCTCGACAGCGCCCCACTTCAGGAAAACCGTCGAGCCAACCCGGCGAACCCACCAGGCCTTCGACGTGTATCCGGACACGTTCGATTGGTGGACTCCAATGCGAAGGAACTTGGGCATATGCGTGCGGCGCGACTATTCCGTGTGGTCCACCGAAGGTGGAATGTGATCGCGCCTTCCAGCCTTGGCAACCCTTCGTCAGGCAGAGGCAGACTCATTCCGTCTGTGGAATTAGGGTGCGCGATGCAACTGCCTTGCCTTGAAGTCCGAGGGCTTGAGTAGAAGGGCGGCCGCGGTGGCGATGAGCCCGCCGCCGCCCAGCATTGCAAACGCCCAGCCCCAGTGTGACGGGGCCTGTCCCGGCGCGTTTACGAGGTCTAGCACAATGCCGAAGGCGGCCGGCGAGACAGCGCCTGCGCCCAGACCGAGGATCGAGCGCAGGGCGAGCATGCGACCGAGTTGACCGGGGGCAACGGCGTCGGCCATCGCCGCCGAAAGGACGCCGGAATCTCCGAGGGCAGCGAAGCCGTAGAGGAAGACCACGATGACGACTGCAATGGGGGGCAGAGAAGCAGTCCATCCGACCGTGACTGAAAGCAGGGCGCCTGCCGCGCCCATCCCGACAAGGACGGCGCGCTGGTTCCAGCGATCGCTCGCCCAGCCGCCGAACAGAGTTGCAGCCGCGCCTGATACATGCAGCGCCCCGGCGATCACGACACCAACGATCATGGGCGACAGAGCCACCCGCTCGGCGAACGCGAATGCCAGAAATGCCGGTGTCCAGGCCCACATGCCGAGCAACTCCCAGCAGTGGGCAGTATAGCCGGCTGTCAGAAGGACCGAGTTGCGCGAGAGCATTGCTCTCGTGAGCGGAGGATCTGCTGCGGCTTCTTCTGTCGAGAGCGACGGGCCCGGCGCCGCGAATGTGGCTCCGATAGCAGCCAACAGTGGAATGACCGAAAGCGCAAGCCACAGAGTGGCGTAGCCCCACGCAAGCGTCAGGCTGGCGCAGCCTGCGATTGCGAAGAAGTAGCCGAGCGACGCTCCGGTAAGCAGCACTCCCACCGAACGTCCGCGCATGTTGCGAGGCAAATGGCGGGCGACAAGCATGATGGCGGGCGTGTACGAGCCGCCGAGCCCGAGCGCGAGCAAGCTGAACAGAATCAACCCGCTTTCGTAGCTCCTGGCGAACAGTGTGCACGCAACGAGCATTGCTGCCGTGAACCAGTTCGCAGTCACGAAGATCTTGCGAGGTCCAATGCGATCAGACGCCCAGGAGCAGACAAGGAGCGAAATTGCGTAGGACAGGTTGGAAGCCGACTGTACGCTTCCACCCTCGACGCCAGACATGTCCCACTCCTGCAGCAGGAAAGGGAGGGTCCCTGCATACACCATGGTGGCAACGCCAGCCCCGAAGCGGCTGAAGGCGAGCAAGGCCAACATCCACGACCCACCAATCTTCAGACTCTGATCACCATCCCGTCTTCGGCGGCTTCGCATCCAGTCTCCGCGATGCGGGCGAGCATGCCGGGGTTCATGTGGGTCAGCACCACGCGCCTGGCGCCGAGTTCCGGCAAGTGACGGGCCAGTGTTGCGTAGTCGAGGTGGAACCTGACCTGCTTGTCGAAGAAATAGGTCTCGGCGATGAAGAGGTCGGCGCCCGTGGCCGCTGCGCGCAGGCCGTCGACCCATTCGGTGTCGCCGGAGTAGCAGAGGGTCTTGGCGTCGACCGTCAGGCGGAGCGCGAAAGGCGGTGCGCCGCAAGGATGCTTGACTACGAAAGGCGTCACCTCGATCCCCTCGACATCATGGGTGCGGTGCGGCTCGAGCTCGCGTATCTCGGTGGCGAAGCGGCGTTCCACTTCGGTCGACCCAGGGAAGAAAGTCTCCATGGCTGTCGTGAGGCGGTTGCGCAGTCCCGGCGGCCCGGCGATCGTGAGGGGCGCCGTGCGGCGGCTCACGAGTTGCGCATCCAGAATGAAGAACGGCAAGCCGCCGAAATGGTCGCCGTGCAGATGGGTGATCAGGACGGCACGAATGGCATTCGGATCGATGTCGAACTTGCGGATCGCGATCATCGAGGAGGCGCCGCAATCGATGAGGAAAGCGCCGCGCTCGTCGCGGACATGGAAGCACGTGTTGAAGCGGCCACCGCTGCCGAACGCATCTCCCGAGCCCAGGAACTGCAACTCCATCGACAACTCCATTTGACGGCATCTCGCCGCTTTACAGATTGCAATTCATGATGTCAAAGGGTTATATATTGTAATATGCGATCCTCAGCAAAAGTCGTGATCTCGAGCTGGGTCCATCCGGAAGTGAAAGCCCTGCTGAACGGGACCTGCACGGTCGTGCCGAACGACACCCGCCAGTCGCTAGCGCCTGAAGACCTGAGAGAACGCTGCCGAGATGCTCACGGCCTGATGGCCTTCATGCCGGAGCGCGTCGACGACGCGTTCCTCGGTGCCTGTCCCGAGCTTCGCGTCATCGCCTGTGCGCTCAAGGGCTATGACAACTTCGACGTCGAGGCCTGTACGCGCCGCGGTGTCTGGCTGACCATCGTGCCGGATCTGCTGACGGCTCCCACCGCGGAGCTGACGATCGGTCTCATGATCGCGCTGGGCCGGAACATCCTGCAGGGCGATCGGCTGGTACGCGGTGGCAGTTTCGGCGGCTGGCGCCCAATCCTCTATGGCCGGGGAATCGAGGGCAGCACCGTCGGCCTTCTCGGCGCCGGCGCCGTCGGCAGGGCGATTGCGCGACGCCTCGCCGGATTTCGGCCGACGCTGCTCTATACGGACGATTCATCCCTCCCGGCGGACCAGGAGAACGAGCTTGGGTTGCGCCGAGTGGCTCTCGGCGACCTGCTGAAGCAGAGCGATTTCGTCGTGCTCTGTCTACCCCTGCTGCACGCGACGAGGCAGCTGGTGAACCGGGACTTCCTCGCACGGATGAAGCCCGGCGCCTTGCTGATCAACACCGCGCGGGGGTCACTTGTGGACGAGGCCGCTGTCGCCGAAGCGCTGGAAGGCGATCGACTTGCCGGTTATGCCGCCGACGTCTTCTCGATGGAGGATTGGGCGCTGCCCGATCGGCCACGGGACGTGTCGGCGAGGCTGCTCGGAAGTCACAAGACCGTGCTGACGCCTCATCTCGGCTCGGCTGTCGATCGCGTGCGGCGGGAGATCGCCCTTGAGGCAGCCGGGAGCATGCTGCAGGCGCTGCGCGGCGAGGTTCCCGCCGGCGCAGTGAACCGCCCTTCTTCGCCGCGATGCCCGGTGCTGGCGTGATCGATCTCGATCAGGTTCGAAGCTTCGTCGGTGTGATCGAGGCCGGCAGCTTCCGCGATGCGGCCCAACGCCTGGAGCTCGCGCAGCCAACGGTCTCGCAGCATGTGCAGAAGCTCGAGGCGACGCTCGGTCACCTGCTCGTCGAGCGCAATCGCGCCCGCGCCACCACCACCGCCGCCGGCCTGCGGTTCCTGCCGTTCGCGAAGGCGTTGCTCCGCCTCGAGGGGCGAGCGCGTGCAACGCTCGACCAAGGCAACCTTGCCATCGGCGCCAGCAGCAACATCGGGGTTTATCTCCTGCAGCCGCTGGTGCGGGCATTCACGTCGGCACGACCTTCCATTGGTCCCATCGATATCCGCATCGGCACCAATCCCGATACCGCAAGACGGCTCGAAGATGCGGAGATCGACATTGCGCTCATGGAATGGTGGGACGATCGCCCGGGCTTCGAAGCCGCGGTCTGGCGGCGGGAGAAGCTGGTCGTCATCGTGCCTCCCGAGCATCCCTGGGCCAGACGAATGTCAGTCGAGAAAGCGAAGCTGCTGCGCGAGCCGATGATCGGCGGCGAGCCCGGAACCGGCACGGCGCGACTTCTCCAGCAGACCTTCGGCGTCGACGCCAGCTCCCTGAAGATCGGTCTCGAGCTCGGCAGCACCGAGGCGGTGAAACAGGCGGTGCGCGCCGGACTCGGCATCTCGATCACCTTCGAAAGCGCGGTCCGGGACGAGGTCAGGGCCGGAACACTGAGGGCACTTCGCGTCGAGGACATGCCACTCGCGAAACCATTGTTGTCGATTTTTCCCGCAGGGCTCTCCACCACCAGCCCGGCGGCACAATTCAATGCGTTCCTTCAGGGCGCCAAGACCTGACAGGCCGTCGGCTTGGATGGTTGTGCACAAAGCAGCCGCTCGACCTGCGGCGCCGATCTTCCATGACTATTGACCTCACGGGCTCGGACAGGGGCCGCGGATGGGGAAGGGACCTCGTGACTGTACGTGATGATCATGCCGCCTGATGTTCGTTCCCGGCACGTGCTTTCGGGTCACGATCGATCACTTGGCGACTTCGGCTTCGCACTTGCGCGCCGGTGCAGCCAATGAATCAGCGTCTTTTCGACTTCGTTGGTCGCGAGATTGGAAAGACCTCGCGCACGTAGGCAGCGAGCATCTCGCAAAATTCCGTTGCGTAGGGCGGCAGCGACCTTCGCTTGTCCCAATAGATCGTCGGGTGCTCGCGCAGAGGTTTGCCCCGATAGACGACGGCCACGACCTGCAAGCGATGGCGATTGGTCGGCATGGCAGACGGAATGATGGCGACGCCGTGCCCATTCTCGGCCATCGCCAGGAGCGTGTGCGGCGTTCGGCTTTCGTAGGCGATGTTCGGCTGCAGTCCGGCAAGGCGGCAGGCGGAATCGAAGTTGCGGCGAAAGACATAGCTGGTATCCAGCAGGAGCAGGGGGTAGGGCGCGAGGCGGGCAATCTCGATTTTCCCTTTGCTGCCGAGGTCGAGAGTCGGGCGGCAGACGGCAAGGAGATCGATGGGCTCGAGCGGGTAACTTGCGAAGCGATGGTCGTTCGGCGTCACTGCGCTCCCCAGGTTCTGCCCGAGGTGGGCATCACCGGTCTCCAGCATGCGCACGGTATCTCTCCACCCGAACGCCTCGGTCAGCTTCACCTGCACTTTCGGGTAGCGCTGCGCGTAGCGCGCAAGGAATGTCGCGATCACCCCTTCGATGATCTGCGGAGAGGTGGCGAACTTCAACACGCCGGTGTCTTTGCGCTGCAATTGCTGCGCGCGTTCGCTGAGCGCAGTGGCGCAGCCCAGCAGTGCCCGAAAATCGTCGAGCAGCTGCTCGCCTTCGCCCGTCAGCATCAGTCGACGCCCGACGCGATCAAACAGCCTGATCTCGAGCTCCTGCTCGAGATCCCTGATCTGCCGCGACAAGGCCGGCTGGGCTATGTGCAAGTGCTGCGCCGCTCTGGAGACGGTGCCGAGCTCAGCGACTGTGACGAAGGTCCTGGCGTGCCTCAGATCCATTCGGGTGCTTTATGCCGAATCGGCATGAAGAGCGAGAGAAAACCTCTATTGGACGCCGCTTGCCCGACGCTGCGATATCGCAGTCGCCTGAAAACAGCACATGGGAGAAGCGTCATGCGTCTTGCCCGTCGCCGATTTCTTCCTTTGGCCACAGCCGCCCTCGCGCTCCCGGCGATCGCTCGCCGCGCCGGGTCACAGGCCTATCCCGTTCGTCCGGTGCGGATTGTCGTCGGTTATCCGCCTGGCGGTCCCATCGACATCGTTGCCCGACTGATCGGTCAAGCGCTGGCCGAGCGACTGGGCCAGCCGTTCGTCATCGAGAACCGGCCGGGTGCCGCAGGCAATGTCGGCGCGGAGTCGGTCGTGCAAGCCCCCGCGGACGGCCACACCCTGCTATTGTCGGGGTCGAACAACTACATCAACGCGACGCTCTACGAGAATCTCGGATTCAACTTCATCCGCGATATCGCGCCGGTCGGTGGCATCGCACGCACGCCGCTGGTCATGACGGTGAATCCATCGGTCCGGGCAACGAGCGTTGCCGAGTTCATCGCTCGAGCGCGGGCCCATCCGGGTCGGCTCAACATGGCTTCAGGCGGCGTCGGAACGCCGGTCCACATGGCGGGCGAACTTTTTCAGATGATGGCGGACGTCAAGCTGGTGCACGTGCCCTATCGCGGCTCCGCGCCGGCTCTGGCCGACCTCGTCGGCGGGCAGGTGCATGTGATGTTCGACGCGGTCTCGTCTTCGCTACAGCACATCAAGACGGGAAGGCTGCGGCCGCTGGCGGTCACGACGAGCAGCGGACTGGCGGTCCTGCCCGGCGTTCCGACGGTTGCCGAAACCTTGCCCGGCTATGAAGTCACGTCGGTGCAAGGACTGGCCGCCCCCCGCAACACGCCGCCGGAAATCGTGCAACGGCTCCATGCGGCGCTCCGCGACGCGTTGGCTGGCGCGCCGCTCGAGGCGCGCTTCGCCGAGCTCGGCATCGTGCGGCTTGATCTCGGGCCGACTGAGTTCGGCAAGCTGATTGTCGAAGAGACGGAAAAGTGGGCGAAGGTCATCAGGTTCGCGAGCGTGAAGGCGGAGTGACATGATTCGTTTCGAGGACGGCGCCGGCTATGAGCGCATGATGGGGATATGGAGCCGGCTCGTCGGCGAGGTCTTCGTCGATTGGCTGGCTCCGCCCCTGGGGCTGCGATGGATCGACGTCGGCTGCGGCAACGGTGCCTTCACCGAGCTGCTGGTCGAACGCTGCGCCCCGGTAGAGGTCCAGGGCATCGACCCGTCCGAGGGCCAACTCGCCTTTGCCCGCACGCGACCGGCGGCGTGCCGGGTGACCTTTCATCTGGCCGATGCCATGGCGCTTCCCTGTCCGGCGGACAGCTTCGATGCCGCTGTCATGGCCCTGGCGATTGTCTTCGTTCCCGATCCGGTCAAAGGCCTTGAGGAAATGGTCCGCGTGGTGCGCCCCGGTGGCCTGATCGCCAGTTACATGTGGGACATGACGGGTGGTGGATTTCCCCTCGACCCGATTCTTGTCGAGATGCGGGCAATGGGCCTCACGCCGCCGAGGCCGCCGCAGGTCGAGGTATCGCGTGTGGCGAGGCTGCGCGACCTGTGGATGGCTGCGGGTCTCGAGGACGTGGAGACGCGAGAGGTCACGGTACAACGAACGTTCGCGAGCTTCGACGAGTTCTGGCTGATCAACCTTGCGGCGCCGACGGTTGCCGCTGCAGTCGCCGATCTGGCGTCGGGCGAAATCGAGACGCTCAAGGACAGGGTGCGCACGCGGCTTTCCGCAGAATCCGGAAGCATCACGTATTGCGCCCGTGCCAACGCGATAAAGGGTCACTTGCCAAAGTAGCTGCAGTCGCAGCCAAAGCGTGGCGGCGGCTGTCGCGGCGCTCAGGCAAGACCGAGCTCGTCCGCAATCCCGTATTCGGCGGCGAGCGCGCGCAATTTGTCCCAGGTCGCGTCCTCGACCTCGATGCCGTTCCTGCGACGCTCCTGCTCGCGCAGATATTCGATCTCGCCTGGATAAAACACGCCGTTCGACCCTTCGGAAGGTGGCGTCGACTTGAGATAGCGTGCGAACTCGGCAACCTCCTTCTTGAAATCTTGCAGGGGCCGGAACGCGGCGACGTTGAACACGGCCATGAAGCAGCCGTCATTGTGGCGGCCGGACGGCTCGACGCCAAAGCCCAGGCCGGTCAACAATCCACACAGCACCTCCACCATCGCCGCGAGACCACTTCCTTTGTAGCCTTCGGTACCGCCGAGCGGCAGCAGCGCGCCACCCTTGCGATAGTCCGTGGGGTCCGTCGTGTGACGACCGGCAGCATCGATGATCCAGCCATTCGGGATTTGGTCGCCGCGCGCCACTGCAAGCGCGATCTTTCCGGCCGCAACCGCCGAGGTCGCCATATCGAGATAGAAGGGACCCTCGAGATCCGACGGCACCGCAATCGAGATTGGATTGGTGCCGAGGCGCGGCTCTCGTCCCCCGAATGGCGCGACGTGCTTGGGCGACCGGCCGGAATCGGCGGTGGCAAGCCCGATCATGCCCTCGCGCATCGCCATCATCGGATAGGCTGCGAGCCGGCCGACATGGCTTTGACGGAATACCGTGCAGGCCGCGACATTCGCGGTCCTGGCCTTCTCGATCGTGAGGGCCATCGCCTTGGCGTTGACGTGGAAGCCAAAGCCCCAGTGACCATCGATCACCGCCGTCGTGGGAGACTCCCGGACGATGGTCCACTTCGCGCCTGGCACGATGTGGCCTGCCTTCACGCGATCGATGTAGGTCGGGATTGCGATCACGCCGTGTGAATCGTGGCCGGCGAGGTTGGCGTTAACGCAACCGACGGCGACCGCGCCCGCCTCTTCGTCGGAGGCGCCGGCAGCCTTCAACAATGCTGCGCCGATACGGGAAAGTCGATCAGCTTGAACGATCGGCATGGGAGGTCCTCAGGACAACGACATTCAGTCGCGAAGCCGACAGGGGGCGGACGACCGACAGCGAGGGTTCCATGTGGGTGGTGATTTGACAACGGGTTCCGCCATCGGGAAGGTCGGGACATGGACTACAGCATCAATCTTGCGACCGCGGCCGATTCCTGGAAGGTGGTGAAGCGCGCCGAAGAGCTGGGCTTCACCCGCGCCTGGTTCTACGACACGCAATTGCTCAATGCGGAGATCTTCGTCGCCATGGGTGCGGCGGCGGTGAAGACATCCAGGATCCGCCTGGGAACCGGTGTGCTGATCCCCTCGAATCGCATCGCGCCGGTGGCCGCCAGCGCTCTCATGTCGCTCAATGCGCTCGCGCCGGGGCGGATCGACTTCGGCATCTCCACCGGCTTCACTGCCAGGCGCACCATGGGAGTTGGTCCGGTCCGGCTCGCCGACATGCGGCGCTACATCGATCAGGTGCAGCGGCTGATCGCCGGCGAGACGGTGGAATGGGAGCTCGAGGGCGCCCGGCGGAAGATGCGGTTCCTGAGCCCCGATACCGGCGTGGTCAACAACCGCGACCCGATCCCTCTGCACATATCCGCGCTGGGCCCGCGCACCAGGGCGCTGACGGCCGAGCTCGGCGCCCATTGGATCAACGCCGTCGGTCCCATCGATGCGGCGAAGGCCGCGAGCGCGGCCATGCAGGCCGCCTGGCGCTCGGCCGGCATCGACCCGGCAACGCGAATCGTCACCGCGTTCTGCGGCGGCTGCGTGCTGGCCGAGGGAGAGCCGTTCGACAGCCCGCGCGCCCGCGCGCAGGCCGGCCCGCACGCGACTGTCGCCTTGCACAACCTTGTCGAGGCGGAACAGTTCGGCAATTTCGGCCGCAGCGTCCCGCCGGCGCTCTCGCCTCTGGTTGATCAATACCGGAAGATCTACGAGCGCTACGAGCCGGCCGATGCGCGCTACCTGGAGAACCACCGCGGCCACCTGATGTTCCTGCGCCCGGAGGAGCATCAGGTTTGCACCGCCGAGCTGATCCGCGCCGTGACCATCACCGGCACCAGGTCGGCGCTTCGCGAACGGCTGCGCGAGCTGCAGGGCGCGGGCTACACCGACTTTTCCATTCACATCCGTCACGGCCATCCAGCGATGCTGGAGGAATGGGCGGAGGTGATCGCCGGTGTCTGAGGCGAGCCTACGACAGCAACCCCAGGCTCCTGAAGCTCGCGTGCCCCTTGCGGCCGATTACCAGGTGATCGTGGATCGCGATGCCGAGCGCCTCGGCCGCCGCCTTGATCTCGCGCGTCATCTCGATGTCGTCGCGCGAGGGTTTCGGATCGCCACTGGGATGATTGTGCAACTGCCGTCGCAAGTGATCTAACCTACTGAAATGACAAATAGTTTCGTCATCTGGAGAAATCGATGGGGTATGGGGCTGGGAGCGGTAGCGCGTGATCCAACGTGATCCTCACGCTCCCTCATCATCAACCATGCCGAGTTTGCGTGAGGCACGGCAGATCACGAGATTCTTCTTATCCCATTCGTCTAGACCTTGCACGGGATACAAAACCGATTTGCCGATTTTTATGAATGGCGGTCCCACGCGCTGCGCACGCCAATTCCTGAGCGTTCCCGCAGAGACTTCACCGCGATAGCGATCGCAAACTTCTTCAGTCGTTAGGTACCTACTTTCGGACACAAAAACCTCCAACGGAAGGCGAAGGCGCGCTCATCGGCAGCGGTGCGAAGTTCGTTGAATCCCGCTCGACGACCATGGGCACCGAACAGTCACGATGACGCACGACAAATAGATGCAGCGAGCGGCGGCGGGAGAAAAGCTATTCTGATCGGGCGGCGGCGTGCAGGCCGGCGCAGGTTAGAAATCGGACGCCCTTAGAGTTGGCCGACCACCGTGTACCGGACGCCGGTGCTCATCACTCCGGAGGATGTCTATCGCTGTTCGACGTATTTCTGGTAGGCCGCGATCCAGTCGCTCGCGATTGCCGCTTGCGCCTCGTCGAGGCTCAACGCGCCCTTACAGACCAGCTTGTGCAGCCGATCCTCGAGCCTGTCTTTGGCACGCCCATTCCAGGGCTGCGTGTCCAGGCTTTCGGGCCACAGGTTACGGATGTCGTTCGATCCGCCGAGACCGAGGCTGATCAGGTGATCGATCTCGTACGCGGCGGATCGACGATCCTGGATGCCGTACTCACGATAGACCAGCGCTTTGGTCCTTCCGGCCACGTGCCGAACCGATTTCGCGTAGCCCGGTCGGCACACTTCCGCGGCAGTGACCGGGAAGACCGCGCCCGGAGTCAGGTTCATATCCGGCCTGATCGGCGGATCTCCGGCGAGAGCCGGCCCTCCGATCAAAAGCGCTATGGCCAGGAGAAACCCAAGCCGCAGGTGCTGCGCGGTCCCCAAAATTGGCCTCAGTGCTTGCGACACGTGCAGATCAACATGATATACTACCTGTGAGTGCGGATTCCGCAGCTCCGACCTGCTATTCTAGCTCTTCCGGTGGCTTCCGGGCGCCGCTACTCTCCGGTCTCGTCCGTGGACGTGACCTTAGGAGTGCCGGCTGGCCTGCGCACCGGCCCCCGGAACGGACATAGGCCCGAGGCAGGGCGCAAGCGGCGTCGTGACGCCGCCGGCACCCCGGGAGGGCGCGGCAGTGCCTGCCAGGCACGTGCAGGCCAGTCAGCCACGTACCGGTGTCTCAACGGGCGAAACCAGGAAATTTGCTGCGTCCCGGCACCGACGCGATGGCAATTAGTTCATGTGAAACTGGCGTAACCGCATGCATCGTGTGTTCCAAGCGTTTATCGACGGCCTTGCCGCCAACGGCGACCCCGAGCGTCTCCATACTGTCCTCGCCGATGCGGGCGCGGCGCTCGATCTGAGCTGCTTCGCGTACCTTTCCATGCCGCCGAGAAGGGGTGATGCGGCCGAGCTCATCTCGAACTACCCGGTCGAGTGGACCGATCATTATCTGCGGGAACACTATGAGCGGGTCGACCCAGTCATTGTCGAGGCGCTGAAAGCCACAGAGCCGTTCGAGTGGGGACAAGAATTCACGGCGAAGCGTTTGTCCAAGGCGCAATGCGCGCTGCTCGACGAAGCGGCGCAGTTCGGGATCCGCTGTGGCTTCACAGTGCCGGTTCACGACTCCCGTGGTCCGGTAGCAGCGGTCACGTTTGCCGCGGACGAACGTCGCCCGACGTTCCAGCGCTGTATCGAGCAAAATCGGACTGTGCTGCAGCTCATGGCGATGTATTTTCATGCTCACGCACGCCGACGGCTGTCGATCAATCGCGTTGTTGATGGTGTCGCGTTGTCGCCGCGAGAGCTCGAGTGCCTCGAATGGTCCGCAGAGGGTAAGTCCGCATGGGAAATCGGACGCCTTCTGAATATCTCACGTCGCACGGCGGCGTTTCATCTCGACAATGCGAAGATGAAGTTTGGCGTCAGGACAATATGCCAGGCCGTCGCCAAGTTGGCCGCCTCTAAGGCCGCCACCGGATAGGTTCCATTCTCCATCCCCTGTGCAACAGCACAGGATGTGGGCTGCCCCGCTGATCGCTTCCAATCGCGCAGGTCCAAACCTGCCAGGAGGCGAATATGCTCCAACTCATCACCCCCGATCGCTACGGTGCATTTCTCGATGACCTCGCCGAAATGCATCGACTTCGTTACCGTATTTTCAAGGAACGGCTCGGCTGGGACGTTCAGGTCAGCGGCGACATGGAAGTCGACGAATTCGATGCGTGCCGGCCCGTCTATCTGCTGCAGAGAGATGACGTCGGCCGTGTTCAGGGCTGCGTGCGGCTCTTGCCGACGGCCGGACCCACCATGCTTCGCGACACGTTCCCGGCGCTCCTGGATGGACAGGCTGCGCTGGCATCCGACACCATCTGGGAAAGCAGCCGCTTCGGCGTCGATCTCTGCACCAGAGAGGCGAAGACCGCCGGTAGCATCGCACGAGCGACCTACGAGCTCTTCGCCGGCATGATCGAGTTCGGCTTGATGCGACAGCTCACCGATATCGTCACAGTAACGGACGCCCGGATGGAGCGCATTCTTTGCCGCGCGCGCTGGCCGCTGAAACGTCTCGGCACACCGCGTGCTATCGGAAAAACGATTGCGGTCGCAGGTTACCTCGAAGTCTCGCCTGAGCGGCTGCGGGAGGTTCAAGAAGCCGGAGGCCTCAGCGCGCCGGCGATCAGCGATGTGGGAGTCCGAAACCGACGCTTCACTCCAAGTGGCGCGATGGAGCGGGCGGTCGCGTAAGTCCCCGATCGGCAGCCCGGTAGCAGCCGGCGCCGGCGAGCATCGCCACCGCGTGCGACTCCTTCGCTCGGTCCGTGGGCTCGCCGATCGGCTGCCGATTTCAGCCTCGGAGGCCAGAGTAAATTTGCAAAGCCTGTCGGACATGGAGATCCGTGATCTCATGTATCTTGAGGCGTCGGCGGCCGCGGGCAACTTCACGCATGCCGCCAAGGCGCTCGGAATCAACACATCGACGATCAGCCGTCGCGTGGGACGATTCGAGGACGAGCTCGGTCTCGCGATGTTTGAACGTGGGCACGCGGGCGTTCGGCTGACGACGGGCGGCAAGGCGATACTGCCACACATCCGCCGCGCGTTGGCCGAGCTCGACGCCATTCGTCATGCCGGCGATCAAAATGGCAATGGCATCGTCGGGGAAGTCCGCCTCGCGGTGCGAATGCCGCCGGTTGGCGAACCGCTGCGGAGCCTCTTTTCCGGTTGGCGAGAAAGACACCCGGAGGTCGTGCTTTCGATCGCGGAAATGAACGAGTGGGAGATTCAAAGAGCCGAGCGGGAGCGTCGGATCGATGTTGCTCTGATGACGAGCCACACGTTGTGGCCAGACGCCGTGACGGCACCGCTCTACCGCGAGCGGATTGTTGCGGCGATCCCATGTGAACATCCTCTCTCGGAGGATGACGCGGTCGATTGGAAGAGCTTGCGGAGGGAAACCTTCCTTGTTCAGGCTTGGGACAACAGTCACTCCGCCCGCGAGTTCTACTCTTCGTTCATGGGCTGCGGCGTCAGGTTCGAGTCCCACGCCGGCAGCAAGCAGTGCGTGTTCGCGCTGGTGGCAGCAGGGTTCGGGATCACCCTCGCCACGACGAGCCAGGCGGAAGTCGTGTTCCCGGGCGTCGTCTATCGGCCGATCCGCGAGGAGAACGCTTGGGTGCAGGTCGAGCTCGTGTGGTGCCCGGAGGCCGAAGACCCGGCCGTCGGACGGTTCGTCGCCTTCATGCGCGATGAGGCGCGCTCACGTCAGCTTTTCTGAGGCGGATTTTTCAGAATGTGGACGCTGCGGCGGGGATTCCGTGCGGCGCAGTTTGGCGAAGGCGCGGTCGGTCGCCATGAACCGCACCAACATGGGACCGATCAGCTTGGCTGGCTCCACCACTCCCTGGCCAGTTTCACGGCCGAGCGCATTGCCATAGGCCACGAGGTCGCGATGGATCGTGGCCGGCAATTCGATCGTGAGCTTGACCGGTTTGTCGTCCGGAATGGTTCCGAGCTTCAGCTTTGCCATGTTGGTCCCTCATGCGCCGTAGGGTTCGAGGACGAGATCGTGGGTGACCATCACGCGCACGGGGAAGCCCGGCCTGATGGTGATCGTCGGCTGAATGTTGAGAGAGCGCCCGACGACTTGCTCGCCGACCTGGCTGAAGCTCTGCGATGCGCCCTGTCGGATCGCCTGCGCCAGATTGTTCTCGCTGTTGCTCGTGCCCGCTTCGGAGCCGACGCTCAAGAGCGTGGAGAGGATCGCCGCCTTGAACAGCGTGCCCCAATGGTTGTCGACCTCGTCCTCGAGGCCGGCATAGCCTTCGGTGTCGGCGCCCGGCTGACGTTCCAGGACGATTGAATGGCCGTTCGGCATGATCAGGCGGTTCCAGACGAGCAGCGCGCGCGTCTGTCCAAAGGCGATCTGCGCATCATACTGCCCGACCAGGCGCGCGCCTTGCGGGATCAGAAGGATCTTTCCCGTCGGACTATCATAGACGTCTTCCGTCACCTGGGCGGTAACCTGACCGGGAAGGTCGGAACGAAGGCCGGTGATCAACGCTGCAGGGATCACCGCGCCCGCTTGCAGAATGTATTTGCTGGCGGCGGGCTGGACGCGGTCCGGGCTCGTGGTGCGGCGGTCGACGGCGCCGTTGAGAAACGCGAGCTTGTGATCCTGCGAGGTCAGGTCGCTTGAACCGACGGCCGCGACGGCAGGCGTCGTGCCGGCCGGAGTTGCTGCCGAGGCTGTTGGCGCAGTTTGGCGGACATTTGTCGTCGTGAAGAGGCGGCTCGTGCGCGCGGCCTCCTGTTCCTGCGCGATCCGCTGCTGCTCGGGATCGGTGCCGGTCGGCATACCGGGGGCTGGGGCTCCACTGTTGAGGATCGGCCGGCCGAGATCGCCGGGAAGCGGCGGCCCGAGCTGCGGCGCAGGCTTGGGCAGCCCCGTGTAATCTCGGGGAAGATTCGCCAGGCCATCGGGCGTGTTGCGATTGTTGGTATTGTAGAGTTCGGAGCCCGTGGTCTGATGCTGGGGCTTGAGCGCGAAGAACAACGCGCCGCCGATGCCGAGCGCCGCGGCCGTGCCCAGACCGAGGAGCACTCTTCGCGACAGACGGGTGACCGGCGGTCGGCTCGACCGCAACCGCATCTCCTCGGCTGGGCGACTGCCTCCGCTCGGCTCGCCTTCTTGACGGGGTTCATCCGTCACGACTGCGGCCTCCCGTCGGTGCGGACAATCCGCACGAGTTGCTGATGTTTGCCGCCGAGCTTGAGTTCGGCTGCGGCGAACAGCCGATCGACGATCATATGGTTGCCTTTGACGCGGTAGTTGACGAGCTGGCCGTCCCCTTCGGCGCCGATGACCCAAAGCGGCGGCAACTCGCCCTGGCTGATGCCGCTCGGAAACTCGATGAACACCTGCCGGCCATCGTCGAACGCGCGGAGCGGCCGCCAGGCGGGATTGTCGCCCTCGATGCGATAGCGAAAGTTCAGCGCGTTGATATCGACTCCGGTCGCCACGGGCGTCGCAGCGTCGGCGGCCGCGTTCTGCTGACGAAGGGCGATGAGTTGGTCTTGCGCATAGGCCCAGGAGACCGATGCCATGTAGGTCTTCTCGTCGGAATGCAGCTCGAGGTGATAGGTCCGCCGATCGGTGTTGATGACGAGGTTGCTGATGAGATCGGCGCGCGTTGGCTTGACGAGAATGTGGATGCGCTTGGCCGCGCCGGCGCCGCTCTCCGTATCGCCGATGATCCAGCGCACGGTGTCGCCCGCCGCGACGGGGCCGGAGCCGACAAGCTGCTCGCCCGGCTCGAGCGCGATGTCGGTGATCTCGCCGGGCGCGGCGTAGACCTGGTAGAGCGCGCCGTCGGAGAACGGATAGACCTGAATCGCGTTGAGATAACCCGCTCGTGTTGGCTGAATTCGGGCCGCGCCATTCGCCTGATCGACGCGCGCGTGCGGATCGGCGGGTTCGGGTGGCGCTTTCGTCGATCCGGGAATCCGCTTGAGCTGGCCGGGCAGAGGGAGCGGCTTCGGCAGCTCGACAATCTGCACGGGCTTGGGTGGATCGGGCTGAAGCACAGCTTGCTTCGGCGTGTCGTCGTAGGTGATCTCGGGCGGCTTCCACGTCGAGCACGCTGCCAGGGACGTCGAAACAAGCAGAAGGGTTGCGAGAGGCAGCGGGCGCATCAGCCGAGCTCCTTTGACCAGTTGAGGGCGTGGACGTAGACGCCGAGCGGATTTTTCTTCAGCCGATCGGCGTCGGTCGGCGTCTGCACAACGATGGTGAGGATGGCGCTCCACCGCTCCGTGGCGGCGAGCGCGTTGTCGACATAGCGCCGCTCGACCCATTCGACGCGAAAGCTGCTGTCGGAGGCGCGGATCACGCTCGCCACCTCGACGGACACCTGCGTCTTCCCGACCTTCGAGAATGGATCATTGGTGCGGGCGTAATCGTTGAGGGCCAGCGCGCCCTTGTCGGTGACGTAGTTGTAGGCGTCGAGCCAGTCTTGCCGCAGCACGACTGGGTCGGCAGGAATGCTGCGCACCTCATCGATGAACCGAGCGAGATGCCAGGCGATCTGCGGATCGGTTGGCTGATAGTCCGCGACCGCCGGTGCAATGGCCTGCGCCTGGCCCAGCCTATCGACCTGCACCACCCACGGCGTGATGGTCCCCCGGGCCGATTGCCAGACCAGCCCGCCAGCGAGGCCGCCGCTTAGCGCCAATGCTCCGAAGAAAGCGAGCCGCCAATTCTTCGCCTGCACCCGGGCGGAACCGATACGCTCGTCCCAGACCTGGCCGGCCTTTTGATAGGGTGTCTCCGGCTCGGGCGTCCTGCCGTAGCGCACCGTGGATCGTTTGAACATGGGCTAATCCCCCTCCGAGAGGTCGATCTGGTGACCGCCGCTCGCCCGGTCTCCGGAGCGGATGGCGTGGTCGGCGGCGGACACGCCGCGGCTGATGGTCTGACTGCGCTTCATGCGCTGCGCCCAGGCCGGCGGGCCGTCTGAAGCGGTCGAGGATCCCGCACCGCCGGCGCTCGCCGGCGCGCTTCCGCGCATCACGGCGCGCTCGCCCGATGCAAAGCTCTCTTTCAGGCTGGCCGCCGCGCGGCGAAGCGGGCTCATCGCCACCGACCCGGCGGCCTGAGCGACACCGGTCGCGCCGCCGGCGCGATAGGCGGCCGTGGCACCGCCCGCGACGGAAGCGCCCGCGCGCGCCGTGCCCGCGATCGCACCACCCGCGGCGGCGAGTCCGCTCGCCGTGGCAGCGATTCCAGCGGCGCCGATGCCCGCCGCCGCGAGGCCTGTGCCGACCGCAGCGCCAGCGCCCAGTTGCGGGCCTCCAGCGATCAGGCCGTTGGCGATGCCGGGACCGAAGATCGTGAGGCCGAGCAGCGAGAGCGCCGCCAGGATGAGTGTCAGCGCGTCGGAGATCGTCGGCGGATTGTTGAAGCCGCTGGTGAACTGATTGAATATCGTCGAGCCGATGCCGATGATGACGGCGAGCACCAGGATCTTGATGCCGGACGAGACCACGTTGCCGAGCACGCGCTCGGCGAGAAACGCGGTGCGGCCGAAGAGGCCGAAGGGGACGAGAACAAACCCTGCGAGGGTCGTCAGCTTGAACTCGATCAGGCTGACGAAGAGCTGGATCGCCATGACGAAGAAGCTGATGATGACGATCAGCCAGGCGACGAGCAGGATGATGATCTGCACCAGGTTCGCGAAGACGCTGGTGAAACCCATCATCCCGGAGATCGCGGTCAGGATCGGCTTGCCGGCGTCGATCCCGACCTCGGCAATCTTGCCGGGCTGAAGAAGCTGCGAGGCGCTGATGGTGCCGCCGCCCGCTTCGATGCCGAGCCCGGCGAAGCTGTTGTAGATGATCTGCGCGAGGTTATTGTAGTTGCCGATGATGAAGGCGAAGACGCCGATATAGAGCGTCTTCTTGATGAGGCGCGCGAGCACGTCCTCGTCGGGCGCCATCGCCCAAAAGAGACCGGCGAGCGTGATGTCGATGGCGATGAGAACGCCGGCGAGCCAGCGCACATCGCCCTGGACCAATCCAAATCCGGAATCGATGTATTGGGTGAACGTCCCCAGGAAATTGTCGATGACGCCGGTGC
Organism: Reyranella sp.; assembly: GCF_050185545.1. GTDB lineage: Bacteria > Pseudomonadota > Alphaproteobacteria > Reyranellales > Reyranellaceae > Reyranella. Next base: position 105,819 of record NZ_JBFWZI010000002.1, read on the forward strand.
CGCCCATTGCGTTTACCTGTCGGGAGATTTGGCTGATGCTGCGGACGGGGTCGTGGTGTTGGGCGGCTGCTGGTAGGTGAAGAAGCGGCGGCGGCTCTCGGCCCAGGCAGCTTCGCAATCGGCATCGTCCTTCGCCTGCGCGGCGAGGACCTGGCACCGCTTCAGTTCGTCCGAGAGCGGATCGGAGGTCGCCGCGGGACTTGCAGCGTGGTCCGGCGAGCGCAATTGAGCCTCACGAAAGTGCAGCGTGGCGGCGATAATTGCGATACCGACCAGAGCGAAGCCGACGGCGCGCGCAATGGCGGGAAGATTGAGGAAACGGCCGCGCATCAGTGGAACATCTGCGCATTGCCGGGCTGATAGCCCGAGCCATAGTTGAGGAAGTTCTGCATCTGCGCTTGCGCCTGGGCCTGGGTCTCGAGTTGGCGGGCGGCGTCCAAGCTCTGGGCTCGCGCGATCGAGGCCATGACAGCGGTGAGGTCGGCGAGCTGCTTGGTCTGGATGGCGACGAGCTGATTGCCGGACTGCGCGGCTTGGAGCGCGCCGGTAGCGCCTTGGCTCGCCGTCACCAACGCGTCGATCTGGGTGCGTGTCGAGTCGAGGTTCTGCACGACGCCGGCCTGCACGCGCATGGTGTCCTGGAATCCGGCGCGAGCGTTCTGCCAGCGTGACTGCGCGTCGGCGAGAAGCTGCTGCGATGAAGTCCCGCTCGAATAGGCTTGCGGATATTGTTGCGTGAACGCCTGGTCGATCGTGCTGACGCTGTAGGCGATGCGCTGCGCTTGGATGAGAAGCTGCTGTGTCTGGGCGATCGACTGTTCGAGTGTAGCGAGCGAGGAATACGGAAGGCTTGCAAGATTGCGCGCTTGATTGATCAGCGATGTCGCCTGGTTCTCCAGCATCTGGATTTCATTGTTGACCTGCTGAAGCTCGCGCGCGGCGGTCAGGATGTTCTGCGCATAGTTGGTCGGATCGAACACGATCCACTGGGCGCGCGCCGGAACGCTGAGCGCGGCAATGGACAAGGCAGCGACGCCGGTTACGAGACCGGCGCGCAGGCGACGGGCGATCATGAGGAAACCTCCTGGTTGCGGGTGAGCATGTCGGCCGCCCAGTCGAGGTTCGTGCGGCGCAGCCACGCGGCGGCGAAGCCTTCGCGGCCATGGGCCGCGAGGATCTGATCGATGGCGGTCTGGTCGGTCTTTGAGGATGCGGCGGTGAAGGCGAGCGCGACTTCAGAGAGTCCAAGCTCGAAAAGGCGGTTGCCCCGGCGCGATTGGCAGTAGTATTCGCGCTTGGGCGTGGCCCGGCTCAGAATCTCGATCTGCCGGTCATTGAGACCGAAGCGCCCGTAGATCGCCGCGATCTGCGGCTCGAGCGCGCGTTCGTTCGGCAGCAGAATCCGTGTGGGACAGCTCTCGATGATCGCGGGCGCGATGGCGCTGCCGTCGATGTCTGCGAGCGATTGCGTGGCGAAGATGACGGAGGCGTTCTTCTTCCGCAGCGTCTTCAGCCACTCGCGAAGCTGCCCCGCGAAACCGGGATCGTCGAGCGCGAGCCAGCCTTCGTCGACAATGAGCAAGGTCGGTCGGCCGTCGAAGCGATCTTCGATCCGGTGAAAGAGATAGGACAGAACGGCAGGCGCAGCGCCGGCGCCGATCAGGCCCTCGGTCTCGAAGGCCTGCACCTCCGCCTCCCCAAGGCGTTCGGTCTCCGCATCGAGTAGCCGGCCCCAAGGTCCGGCGACCGTATAGGGCTGCAACGCCTGCTTGAGCGCATTGGACTGCAAGAGGACGGAAAGACCGGTGATCGTCCGCTCTGTATCCGGCGCGGAGGCGAGCGAGGTCAGAGCAGACCACAAATGCTCCTTAAGCTCGGGCGTGACGGTCACGGATTCGCGGGCAAGCAGCGCCGCGATCCATTCCGCGGCCCACGCACGCTCGCCGGCGTCATCGACGCGCGCGAGGGGCTGAAGGGCGACGGGCGCGCTCGCGTTGTCGGCCAGCGCGCCACCGAGATCGTGCCAATCGCCGCCCATCGCCAGCGCAGCGGCACGGATCGAGCCGCCGAAATCGAAAGCAAAAACCTGGGCGCCCGTATAACGCCGGAACTGCAACGCCATCAGTGCGAGCAGGACGCTCTTGCCGGCGCCGGTCGGGCCGACGATCAGCGTGTGACCGACATCGCCAACATGGAGGCTGAATCGGAACGGCGTTGAGCCCTCGGTCCTGGCGAAGAACAGCGGGGGCGCCTGAAAATGCTCATCTCGTTCCGGCCCGGCCCAGACCGCCGAGAACGGCATCATGTGCGCCAGGTTCAATGTCGAGACAGGCGGCAGACGCACATTGGCGTAGACGTGGCCGGGGAGCGATCCGAGCCAGGCCTCGATCGCGTTGACGCCTTCGCGCATGCACGTGAAGTCGCGTGCCTGAATAGTCTTCTCGACCAAACGCAAGCGCTCGTCGGCGACGCGGGAGTCCTCGTCCCAAACCGTCACGGTGGCGGTGATGTAGGCCTCGCCGACCAGGTCCGTGCCGAGCTCCTGCAGAGCCGCGTCCGCGTCGAGCGCCTTGTTGGCGGCGTCGCTGTCCATCAGCACCGACGCCTCGTTGGTCATCACCTCCTTCAAGATCGCCATGATCGACTTGCGCTTGGCGAACCATTGGCGACGGATCTTCGCGAGCAGCTTGGTCGCGTCGGTCTTGTCGAGACAGATCGCGCGTGTCGCCCAGCGATAGGGAAAGGCGAGCCGATTCAGATCGTCGAGCAGGCCGGGCCAGGTCTGCGACGGAAAGCCCATGATCGTGAGGGTGCGCAGATGGGCGCGGCCCAGCTTGGGCTCTAGGCCGCCGGTCAGGTCCTCGTCTACCAGGATGGCGTCGAGATACATCGGCGTTTCGGGCACGCGCACGCGCTGGCGACGTGTCGAAACGCAGGAATGCAGGTAGCTGAGAGTCTCGCTGTCATCGAGCCAATCAGCTTCGGGCATGAAGCCTTCGACCAGGGCGAGGACACGATCGGTGCGGTCGATGAAGCCATCCAGCGCGGCGCGCCAGTCCGCGGCACCCTGTGCGCGATTCTCGTAGAGCCAAGCCTCGGCGCGCGCGGCATCGTCAGCGGGCGGCAGCCAAAGCAGCGTCAGGAAATAGCGGCTCTCGAAATGCGCGCCTTCTTCCTGAAACTGAGCGCGCCGTTCGGCATCGACCAGAGCCGAGGTCGCATCAGGAAATTCGCCGACGGGATACCAATGCGCATGCACGCGCTGGGCCTCAATGAACACAGCCCAGCCGGAGCCGAGACGGCGCAGGGCGTTGTTGAGGCGCGACGTGATGGCGACGAGCTCGGCCGGCGTCGAAGAGTCGAGATCTGGCCCACGAAAACACGCCGAGCGCTGGAAGGAGCCGTCCTTGTTGAGAATGACACCCTTCTCGACCAGGGCCGCCCAAGGCAGGAAATCGGCCAGGCTCTGGCTGCGGCGACGGTACTCGGTGAGGTTCATCATCGTTCGAACCTCACGCGACCAGATGCTGCGGGTAGCGCAGATGGCGGCGCACCACATCGACAAAAGCGGGATCGCGCTTCGCGGCCCACACGGCGGCGAGGTGGCCGAGCAACCAAATCGCCCCGCCGACGATCCACAAGCGAAGACCCAGGCCGACGGCGGCCGCCAGCGTGCCGTTGACGATCGCAACCGCGCGCGGCGCGCCGCCGAGCAGGATCGGTTCGGTCAGCGCGCGATGAACAGGCGCGTAGAAGCCGGGGATGGCCGCATCGTGCTCCATCACACCAGCGCTCCGCCGCCGAACTGGAAGAAAGTCAGGAAGAAGCTCGACGCGGCGAAGGCGATCGAGAGACCGAAGACGATCTGGATCAGCCGCCGAAACCCGCCGGACGTCTCACCGAAGGCCAAGGTTAGGCCGGTGACGATGATGATGATCACCGAAACGACCTTGGCGACGGGGCCCTGGATCGAATCCAGGATCTGGGTCAGTGGCTGCTCCCAGGGCATGTTGGAGCCGGCGGCGTAGGCCGGCGCAGTCGCAAGCGCGACGAAGATGAAGGCCGAAGCCATGGCGAACGCACGGCGAGCACGATTGAGCAGCATCACGAGTCTCCTGCGGAGGTGAGGACGTAGTCGCCGGTCGGGCCAAGGCCCTTCACCACCGCCAGCTCGGCGAGCCGGCGCGCGGAGCCGCGGCCGGCGAGGACCGCGATGAGATCGATCGTTTCGGCGATAAGCGCCCGCGGGACCGTGACGACGGCCTCCTGGATGAGCTGTTCGAGACGGCGCAGCGCGCCGATCGCGGATCCGGCGTGCAATGTCCCGACGCCGCCGGGATGGCCGGTGCCCCAGGCTTTCAAGAGGTCGAGCGCCTCCGCGCCGCGCACCTCACCGATCGGAATGCGGTCCGGCCGGAGACGTAGCGACGAACGGACGAGATCGGAGAGCGACGCCGCGCCATCTTTGGTGCGGAGCGCGACGAGGTTCGGCGCTGCGCATTGTAGCTCGCGTGTGTCCTCGATCAGCACGACGCGGTCGCCGGTCTTGGCGACCTCGGCGAGGAGGGCGTTGACCAAGGTGGTCTTGCCTGTGGAGGTGCCGCCGGCGACGAGCACGTTCTTTCGCTCGCGGACCGCGACGCGCAGCAGCTCTGCCTGCGCCGCCGAGATGATGCCGGAGCCGACATAGTCGTCGAGCGTGAACACGGCGACGGCCGGACGCCGGATGGCGAAGCACGGCGCCGCGACCACTGGAGGCACCAGGCCCTCGAACCGTTCCCCGCTTTCCGGCAGCTCGGCCGAGACGCGCGGACTGTTTGCATGGACCTCGACACCGACATGATGCGCAACGAGGCGTACGATGCGCTCAGCGTCCGCTGGCGTGACGCGGCAGCCGGTATCTTCGAGGCCACCCGACAACCGATCGACCCACAAGCGACCGTCGGGATTGAGCATCACCTCGACGATGCTCGGATCTTCGAGATAGGCGGAGATCGCCGGCCCGAGCGCGGTGCGCAGCATGCGCGCGCCGCGGGCGAAAGCTTCAGACCGGAGGGAGATTGTCGTCACATGAGCCCCGCAAGGTCGCCTCAACTCAGAGGCGGATGTCAGCGGGGTTGATTAGAAAGAGCCGGAAATGGGACTCCGCAACAACGATGATGAGGCGGGAGGGCTCTGGGATGGAAAGACAGGCGGCTGGGACGAACGGTGTCAGGAGTTCTTGTCGGCCTGTCCCTGCTCAGACGCAGGGGCGATATCCTGGCTCACCTCGTCGGCAAGCTTGCGACCACGCGCCAGCCTTCGGCCAAGCGCCTCGACGAAGCCCTCATAGCGCTCCCGCCCCTTGGTTTGGGCGGCCGCAAGCGCGGTGTCGGGCAAGGCGGGCGTGCTGGTCAGCCAGAAACGCACGAAGACTGCCAGCGCCTCGTTCGAAATGGTGACGTGCCGCTCGATCATTTCCATCTGTCGCGTCATACGATCAAGCCGTCTCGCGAGCGCGGCCTCCAAGCGGTCGGCGCCATCGGGCGACAGATGCGAGGCAAGCGCCGCTTCGACGACGAGGGCCTGCGGCACGCGCTTGCGGGCGGCATAGTCCGCGAGCTGGTTCGCGAGGTCCGGTGGAAGGCGGAAGGTGTGCTTGGAACGCATGGCCGTCACATCTGCATGTCATCGCCGGGATCGAGGGAGACCTGGCGGGCGACAGCTCCGAACGTGCGCTGCATGATGCGCTGGCGCTGGACCTCGTCGTCGGGTTCCTCGTCCATCGGCTCGAATTCCTGAACGGGTGCCTTCGGCTCCGGCACGATTTCCTCATGCTCCGGCAATTCCGGTTCGCGCCGGATGCCAGCGTTGGCGGGATCTTCCGTGGCGGTCGCTGCGGGCGGCGGCACAACCGCACCGGCCCAATCGCCATCTGGCGGGAGCGATGGAGTTTCGCCGCGTCGCGTCGGTCTTGGGTTCGATAACGTCGGCGGCTGGAGGATGCGCGCCTTCAATTCCGGGTCTTCGTAGTAGCGCGCCTTCGTTGCGCGGATCGGGGCGCAGCCGGACATCAGCACCAGCTCGTCGTCGGGCGGGAGCTGCATCACCTCGCCGGGTGTCAGCAGAGGGCGTGCCGTTTCCTGCCGCGAGATCATCAAATGCCCAAGCCACGGGCTGAGCCGGCTGCCCGCGTAGTTCTTCATCGCACGCAACTCGGTCGCCATGCCGAGCGCGTCTGAAACACGCTTGGCGGTGCGTTCGTCATTCGTCGCGAAGCTCACTCGCACATGGCAATTGTCGAGGATGGAGTTGTTCTGGCCGTAGGCCTTCTCGATCTGATTCAGTGACTGCGCGATCAGGAAACTCTTCAGGCCGTAACCGGCCATGAAGGCCAGCGCGCTCTCGAAGAAGTCGAGACGGCCGAGCGCCGGGAACTCATCGAGCATCAGCAGCAGCCGATGCCGGCGCCGCTTCGAGTCGAGTTCCTCGGTGAGGCGGCGACCGATCTGATTGAGGATCAGGCGCACAAGAGGCTTGGTCCTGCTGATGTCGGACGGCGGGACAACGAGATAGAGCGTCACTGGACGCTCGGCCTCGACCAGATCACGGATGCGCCAGTCGCAGCGCCGCGTGACGGTTGCGACAACGGGATCGCGATAGAGACCGAGGAACGACATGGCGGTCGACAAAACGCCGGAACGTTCATTCTCGCTCTTGTTCAGCAGCTCGCGCGCGGCGCTCGCGACGACGGGATGAACCCCCTTCGTCCCCAGATGCGGTGTCGTCATCATTGCCCGCAGCGTCGTCTCGATCGGGCGCTTCGGATCGGAAAGAAAGTTGGCGACGCCGGCGAGCGTCTTGTCCGCCTCGGCGTAGAGCACGTGCAGGATGGTGCCGACCAACAGTGAATGGCTCGTCTTCTCCCAGTGGTTCCTCTTCTCCAGAGCACCTTCGGGATCGACAAGGACGTCAGCGATGTTCTGCACGTCGCGCACCTCCCACTCCCCGCGACGGACCTCGAGCAGGGGATTGTAGGCGGCGCTTTGCTTGTTGGTCGGATCGAACAGCAGCACGCGCCCGAACAGCGCCCGCCAGCCGGCGGTCAGCCCCCAGTTCTCGCCCTTGATGTCGTGGACAATCGCCGAGCCAGACCAGGTCAGCAGCGTCGGCACGACGAGGCCGACGCCCTTGCCGGAACGCGTCGGCGCGAAGCACAGCACATGTTCCGGACCGTGGTGGCGGAGATAGGCGCCGCGCCAGCGACCGAGCAGAACGCCGTCGGGATGGAGAAGGCCCGCCCGCTTGATCTCGCGCGTCTCGGCCCAGCACGCGGACCCATAGGTCGTCACCTTCTTCACTTCGCGCGCCCGCCATACCGACATCGCGACGGCCACGACGAACGCGGCTATCCCGCCGGCGCCCGCGATGAAACCTCCCGTAACGAAAATCTCATGGGCATAGGCGTCGTAGGCGAACCACCACCAGAAGAACGCCGGCGGCTGGTATATCGGCCAGCCGAACAAGGTGAACCAGGGGCGCCCGAGCTGGGGTTGGAAGGCGAGTTGCCAAGCGGTCCACTCCGTTGCCGCCCACATGAAGGCGAGCACGGAAGCGCAGACGAGAAGAATCTGGACCCAAAGAATCTTGGTCGGGTTCATGGCGAGACCAGATCAGCGGCGTCGCGGAAGGCCGACGCAAGCTCAGACTGCGAGGGCTCAAGCGGCTGGACACGGTGGCGCAGTAATCGGACGGTTCGCAGCAGGATCGTCATAGTCCCAGCCCCCGTTTCCGGCCGAGAGTCCAATCCACGTTCCCGCTAGGGGCCATGACGCCACGCACCTCACGACCGAGCTCCTTCTCCAACGCCGGCCGCCACGGTACGAGCTGGAAGCCGAGCCCATCGTCGATCATGGCGAACCGGCCGGCGGCGAGCGTCACCCGCTGCCGATAGACGCCCGAGACGCGCTCGCCTTCCGCCGCGGGCTGATAAGCGAGCCCCGTCTCCGCAGCGAGCTTGGCCGCCACGTCGTACAATTCTCGCCGACGCAAGGTCGCGAGGAGATCGCGAGCGAAAATCACCCGCTGCCCCTGCCGGTGAGCGAGTCCTTCCTGTGCGAGATGATCGACGCGCGCTTCCATAGCCTGGCGCACCTGGGCGCCGAACCCGCCGCTGCTGAGCGGCGCATCCTTGGTCAGGAGCTGTCGATCGAGCCAGGTCGCCCCCGACGCTGTCACTTGCGCCTCGATCGAAAGGTCCGAGCGGGTCGCGAGCGACAGGCGGCGCCGTCCGTTCGAGTCGTCATAGCTCCGCGCCTCTACGATCGCCCCCGCCGGCGCATCGCCGGTCATCTCGAGATCGGAGAACTTGAGATGATGGGTGCGGCCATCGACGCCGGCGACGATCGCATAGGCGGTCCCCTTGAGCTCGTCGTCGAGGCCGCGCTTAACCAGCCGGCCCAGCACTGGATCGGATGGCTCCTCTCCGTGCAGAGCGAAAGAACTGACGTCCGGCTCATGCCCGCCGACGCTCACCGCCTGGTGCATCGTCTTGATGATGTCGCCCCGGATGCCGAGTTGGCGGAGCGCCGGTTCAAGCCCTGGCTTGAGCGTCCAGCAGGCAGGGCCGACCGGATCCGCGAGGCCGAGGCGTTCGAGTTTCGCCGTCCGCCCGAGCAGCAAGCCGCGCAGCTCGGGGTCCTCGGCGTTAGGCCCGGGCCGCAGGTCGGCGACGCCGCCGCATTCGTCGGAGATGTCGCGCAGCGCCCGGTCGAGGCTCGTCCATCGGTCTGATCCAACTTCTCGTTCGAGGGCCGTGCGGATCTCCCGCTCGCTGCGCGGGCCCAGCTCAAGCGTGACGCGCTGGGCTGCGCGATCGCGAAAACCCAGGCTGATGTATTCGCGGCTGATGACCAGGTCCTGACCGTCATCGGCACGGCCGCGGATGAGGACATGGATGTGTGGATTGTCGGTGTTCCAGTGGTCGACCGCGACCCAGTCGAGCCTGGTGCCGAGATCCTTCTCGACATCGAGCATCAGCTCGCGCGTGAAGGTCTTGAGGTCGCCGAGCTCGGCGCCGTCTTCCGGCGAGATGATGAAGCGGAAGTGATGGCGGTCATCCTCGCAGCGTTCGGCGAAGGCGCGTTCATTCGCAGTGTCGGAGGTCGCGTCGAACATCCGCGCGTCCTCGCCGTCGCGTGTCACACCCTCGCGCTTGAGGTAAGCCATGTGCTTGGGCAGCGGCGCCGAGCGAAACCGCGCTCCGTGGTGTCGCACGACGCGCGCCTTCATCACCACGCGGCGAGCGTTCGAGCGCAATCGAATCGAGACCGCCGCGCGCCTGCCGCGTCCGAAGCGCGACCGGCTGCGGCCCTGGCTCGAACGGAAGCTGTTGCCGACATGGCCGGCCTTCTTCGCGGCCCGCATCACCTCGCCGACGAAGGTCTGTGGCCGCTTGCCGCCACGGTTGCCGTGCTGGATGCGCCCGGGCCGGACCCGCAGGTCGTCGTCGCGCGTCGTCATGGTGCAGCGACCCGAGACAGTTTGAGGCGACGGCGCGCGAAGCCTTGAAATGCTTGCACAATTTGCAGAAAGCGCCAGCAGCGGGGGTCTCTGGTGTCGGTGAATTCCTCAATCTTCCCAACCACATAAGCCGCGCCGAAGGCCGGCCTTTTCCCTTGCCGTCCGTGGGTTGGTCGTCTTCGCTCCCCTGCATCCACATCCGAACGTGTCCGCTTGCCCGCCACACCCAGACGAGACCAAAGGAGGCTCATGGCCTGGGCCCACGGGCCGACGGACGCGCGAACAGTCCCTCAGACTGTGGCGCGAGGCCCGTCCAATCGGCAGCCGACGCTCCAATCGATCGCTGTTTCAGCACGCCATCCGATGACGGTGGCGCTATCGTCGAACCGTCACTGCGCTGCACCGGAAACAACGGTGCGTCGGTCCACGAGCGGATGATCGCCGTGATGATATTGCCCGGTTCCGATCCGCCGTCGCGCAGCAATGGCGCGAGTGCAGCGACATAGGCTCGCGTCTCTGCCGGCAACGGACGCCCGGTCGCAAGGTGATCCTCATACCGTCCCGGACCCGCGTTGTAGGCCGCGAGGAAGCCGAGCGCACCGTAGCGGTCATGCAGCTGGCGAAGATACGCCGCGCCTGCCAGGATGTTGTCGTGCGGGTCAAATGGATCGGCGCCGAGGCCGTATCGTGCGCGTAATCCCGACCAGGTGTCGGGCATGATCTGCATCAGCCCCATCGCACCCTTGGGCGAGACGGCGTGCACGACCCCGCGACTTTCCGCCTGGATGACAGCGTTGATCCAAGACGTCGGAACGCCGAAGCGCAGCGCGGCTTCCGACACGAACCGAGCAAAGCGACCGCTCTCCGATGTGACCGCTGATACACGCCTGTCGCCCGCCTGCGCATGAGCAACGCCGCTCGCCGACAACAGCACCGCTATGATCGCGAGCGAGAGGTGACGGCTAAGCTTGTGCGATTGATGTGAGCCGGTACAGCGAGCGAGAGGTGCGGCGATGGCCGGGAACGAGGAAGAGTCGCGAGGCGGGGGCGACGCCGCGGGAGCCGACCGAGCGAATGGTTGAGGCATGGTCAGTTCTCCGCGTAAGTCCAGATCGGATCGGCGCGGCCGACGATGCTGGTCGTCGGCAGAGGCCCGAAATACCGGCCGTCGAGAGAGTCCGGTGGCGTGCGATTCATGAGGAAGACCTCGTCCGGCCCGAGCACGCGGCAGCCCTGCCAATCCGGCAGCACACGGCCGAGGCGGTCGCGTTCGAGCGCGTCGCCCATGGCCGTGCCATCGACGGTGATGCGCTGTGCGATACGGCAGACGGTCTGACCGGGAAGCGCCAGGATGTGCTTCACGAGCGGCACGCCAAGCGGCAGGTAACGGCGCGCGGCGAAGACCTGCGCGAGAGGCGCCGGCGGCTGGACTACGACCAGTTCGTCGACATGCAGCGGAGGCGCGCGCCGCACGGCATAGAGGCCGATCGGGACGCTGGCGCTGGCGTTCCAGAGCAGCTTCGGCGCGGGATGAACGAGGCTCGACAGCGCGACGAAGAGCGTTGTTGCGTAGGTGGTGAGGACGAAGCCGAAGCGCGTCATGGCGCAAGCCTTCGGCGTAGCAGCCAGGCGCGATGCTGCTCGCGGCTATAGGGGCGCGACGGCAGGCCGACGATGAGGCGATTGTGGAGATGACGCCAGTGATCCGGCGCGGCGTCGGCAGGATCGATGCCGAGCGCCTCGACCGCGTCGATTGCCTGAAGGACACGCTCGACCTTCGACCAGCCGCTGATGCGCAACAGAATGTCGCCGCCGGGGCGGACGAAGGGCAGCGTCTGATAGGGTTCGCCGTGGTCGATCGCGCGGACGATGTCGATGCGCGAGACAACCGTGCCGAAATCGTTAGACGCCCAGCGCACGAAGGCGAAGACGCCGCGCGGCGCGAAGCTCAGCACACGGCGGCGACGATCGAGGATCGTCTCGCCGGCGTCGCGGCCGAAGCGGATCCAGTGCTCGATGCGTCCTTCAAGCCAAGTCAGCTCGACATGTGTCAGGAACGGTCCGGCATCGGGCCGCGGCGCGCGGCCGGCGTTGAAATCGGCCATCACGAGCGGTCTCCATCGGTGTCGGGAAATTCGCGCGCCAACAGGTCGCGCAGCATGTCGGCAACGGTGACGCCGCGCTGGAAAGCCGCGATCTTGATCCGGCCCCGCAAGGCGGGCGTGATGTCGACGGTGAGCCGGGCTGTGTAGAGGTCTGCGGCCGCCGCGCCGGACGAGGCGGGATCGGGTGATTTGATCCAGCTCTCGGCGTTGCGCGGACGCGTGGCGAAGCTGCTATTGGGGCTGCGTGCGGTCATGGCGCCAGCCTCTCGACTTCAGCCGCCAGCGCCGCGACCTCGCGCGCGGCCGAGCTGCTATCGTCCTGCTCGAAGACGAGTTGGCCGGTGCGCGCCGCGTCGGCGAAGATGACGCGCTGGCCGATGCGCGCCGCAAGCGCTGGCGGATCATGTTCGGCCAGGCCATGCGCCGTTTCGCGGGCGATGATGGTGCGCGCGGGACAGCGATTGAGAATGAAGCGGGCCAGGAGCTCGGGGCGAAAGACACGCGCTTCGGCGATCAGCGCCAGCATCTCGGCCGATGCCCAACCGTCGAAGGGCGACGGTTGCGCGGGAATCAACGTGAGGTCAGCGGCAAGCAGCGCCGAACGCAACAGGGCGGCGACGCGCGGCGGTCCGTCGATGATGACGTGATCGGCATGCCGAGCGAGCTCGGGCGCCTCGCGATGCAGCGTGTCGCGCGCCAGGCCAATGACGCCGAACAGACGGTCATGGCGCCGGCGTCCGCGCTGCTCGGACCAGTCGAGCGCCGAGCCTTGCGGATCGGCGTCAATCAGGGTGATCCGCTTTCCTTGCCGGGCCCATTGGCCGGCGAGATGCAAGGCGAGCGTCGTCTTGCCGACGCCGCCTTTCTGGTTGAGCAGCGCGACGATCATCGAGCGCCGCTCCCGGTTTTGCAGTGGGTGTCGGTGTTCGAGGTTTCGTGAACTGGCGGGCAAGCGGAACTGAGCCTGCACAAGGACTTGCGACCATAGATATAGTTCCATGTTTGTGAACTGACCCCAAAATGTGCGATGATCACGTATTGAGT